>NZ_JBPQTP010000047.1:0-47098 GCF_051386395.1 Micromonospora sp. URMC 106 | reverse complement strand
GGTGTGGGCGGGCACCCCGGTGCCCGGGTCGGCCGGGGCGGCGGGGGGAGTTGCGGTCACGTGTTCATCTTCCGTTGGGGTTCGAGGAGGCGAGCCAGATCCGCGATGTGCAGAATGCCGACGACATCTTCGCCTGAGGTCACCACGTACTGCGCGCCCGGGTGGGTCTGTACCGTCTCCATCACCCGCTCCCCGTCGAGCCCGACGGGGATGGCGGGCAGGTCGGCCAGGGACCGGGCGACCGCGTCGACGGCCAGCCACGGGCGACGTTCCGCCGGCACGGCGTCCGCCGCGGCGGGGTCGACCAGGGCGACCGGCCGGCCGGCGGAGTCGGTGACCACGAGCGCGGCGCCCGGCGTCGCGCCGTCGGCCCGGCGGCGCTGCGCCTCGGCCAGCGGCGTGCCGGTGGGCACGGCGAGCACCGGCCGGGACAGCCGGGACAGGTCGATCAGCGGGAAGCGTCGGCTGACCCGCGCCATCCGGATCGACTGCCCGGCGCCGCGCCAGAGGGTGAACGCGACCAGCAGCATCAGCGGCAGCGCGAGCGGCGCCAGGTCCCCGGTGAGGGTGAACAGGGTGACCAGCGCGGCGGTGCCGACGGCGACGGCACGCCCCACCCACCCGGCGACCTCGGTGCCCCGGTGCCGGTCGTCGGTGAGGGCCCAGACCGCCGCCCGCAACGCCCGGCCGCCGTCCAGCGGCAGCCCGGGCAGGCTGTTGAACACCGCGACGATGACGTTGCTCACCGCCAGCTGGAACGCGAGCTGGTTGGCCAGGGTGCGGTCGGGCAGGGCGAGGGTGGCGGCGACGGCGAGCGCGCCGAGCACGGCGGAGACGGCCGGGCCGGCGAGCGACACCAGCAGGTCGACGCGGGGTGACGGGGCGTCGCGGTCCATCTCCGTGTAGCCGCCGAGCAGCTCCAGGGTGATGCCGCGCACACCGATGCCGTACCGGCGGGCGGTGAGGGCGTGACCAAGCTCGTGCAGGAGCACCGAGCCGAGCAGGGAGACCACGAACCCGAAACCGATCAGGTAGCCGGCGAGCTGGGACAGGTCGAGCTGGCGACGGGCGAACTCCGCGTAGAGCACGGTCACCAGCAGGGTGAGCAGCACCATGGAGCTGTTGAGGTGCAGCGGCACCCCGAAGACCCGGCCCACGGTCAGGCCGGGCCGCGGGTCGGGCCGGCGCCGCGGTTGCCTCGTCTGCTCCACCGGATCGATGCTACGCGGCGGGAGATCATGCGCCGGAGCGGCGACGGCACAGCTGTCACACCGGTGCCCTAACCTTCCGGGCATGACGGCGGAACCGGTGACCACGCAGCAGCCCGCTTCCCCGGCCGAGGTGCCGGCGACCGTGCGGGCCTCGCTGTCGCCGTCGCGGGCGGCGGACTTCAAGACCTGCCCGCTGCTCTACCGGTTCCGCAGCATCGACCGGTTGCCGGAGCGCCCGACCGTCGAGCAGGCCCGCGGCACGCTGGTGCACGCCGTGTTGGAGCGGCTGTTCGACCTGCCCGCCGACGGGCGCACCCCGACCGCCGCGGGCGATCTGGTGGCCCCGCAGTGGGACCGGCTGGTCACCGAGCAGCCGGAGCTGGCGGGCCTGTTCGCCCACGGCGACGAGCCGGGGGGGGCCGAGTTCCTCCGCTCGGCCGCCGCGCTGCTGGAGGGCTACTTCGCGGTGGAGGACCCGCGCCGGCTGGAGCCGGCCGAGCGGGAGAGCCTGATCTCGGCGGTGGTCGACGAGGAGCTGCTGATCCGGGGCTACCTCGACCGGCTCGACGTGGCGCGGGACGGCGCGCTGCGGGTGGTCGACTACAAGACCGGCGGCGCGCCGCGGGAGGCGTTCGAGGCGCGGGCGCTGTTCCAGCTCAAGTTCTACGCGCTGGTGCTGTGGCGCACCCGGGGCGTGGTTCCCCGCGTGTTGCGGCTGCTCTACCTCAAGGACGCGGAGGTCTGCGACTACGCCCCGGACGCCGACGAGCTGCTCCGCTTCGAGCGCACGGTGGTGGCCCTGTGGCGGGCGATCGAGCAGGCGACCGCGCGGCAGGACTTCCGTCCCCGGCCGAGCCGGCTCTGCGACTGGTGCAGCCACCAGGCGCTCTGCCCGAGCTTCGGGGGCACCCCGCCGCCGTTCCCGACGCAGGGGGCGACAGATCCGCTGCGCGACGCCCGGTCCCGCCCGACGCCCCCCGGCGCCGACGAGTGATCCCGCCGCGCACGAGGGTGACGTCGGCCACACACCACTGCGGCCGGGCGCCCGGCCGGCCCCGAGGCGGATGAGCGGCTCTCCTCCTCAGGGATGAGGCGGGCCTCACCGTCGGCGACGATCAATCCGCCGTGGCGGCGGCTAGCGTCGCGGTATGACTTCGGGCCCCAAGGCGTGGCTGCGCCGGCACCCGCTCGCCGCGGACGCTCTCCTCGCCCTCGGGCTCGTCGCGGCGGAGGTGCTGCTCACCACGCTCACCCCCCGCGAGTACTGGCCGCCGCACCTGCTGGCGGCGCTGGGCTGGAGCGTGCTCTGCGCCGCGCCGGTGGCGTTGCGCCGGGTCGCGCCGTGGCCCGCCGTCGCCGCGGCCGTGGCGACGCTGGCGGTGCCCGCCCTGCTCGGCCTCGCGCCGGGCGCGCAGGGCCTGGCCTTCCTGGTGCTCACCTACACGATGGCCGCCACCCGGCCGCTGAAGACGGCGGTCGCGGCGGCGTCGGCGCTGTGGCTGCCGGTCGCGGCGGTGAGCGCCGTCGCGCCGCTGGACGGCGTGACCGAAGGCGTCGGCTCCGCGTACCTGGCGTTGAACAACCTGCTGATCGGGGCGGTGTCGTACTCGGTGGGGCGCGCCGTGCACGGGCGGCGGGCCGCCACCGAGGCGCTGCGGGAGCGGGCCCGCTCCGCGGAGGAGAACCAGCGCTCACTCGCCGACCGGGCGGTCGCCGACGAGCGTCGCCGCATCGCCCGGGAGCTGCACGACGTGGTCGCGCACCACGTCAGCGTGATGGGGGTGCTGGCCACCGGCGCCCGCCGGGTGCTGCCCCGGGACCCGACCGCCGCCGACGAGGCGATCGGCACCATCGAGGCGACCAGCCGGGCCACCCTGCGGGAGATGCGCCGGTTGCTGGACGTGCTGCGCACCGACGCCGAGCCGGCGGCCGACCTCGCCCCGCAGCCGGGCCTCACCGGCATCGAGGCACTGGTGGACCAGGTGCGCGAGGCGGGCCTGCCGGTGACGCTGCGGGTCGAGGGGACCCCGGGGGCGCTGGAGGAGGGGGTGGCGCTGACCCTCTACCGGATCGTCCAGGAGGCGCTGACCAACGCGCTCAAGCACGCCGGGGCGGCCACCGCGCAGGTGCGGCTGACCTTCGGCGACGGCACGGTCGGCGTCGAGGTGGCCGACACCGGGCGCGGCCCCGGTCCCGGCGGCGACCGGATCGGGCACGGCCTGGTCGGGATGCGCGAACGCGTCGCCCTCTACGGTGGGACCCTGCGCACGGGGCCACGCCCCGGCGGCGGCTTCCGGGTGTACGCGAGCATTCCGGTGGAACACCGTGGCGCGGCGGCGGTGGCGTGACCGGCCGGGGGGCGTACGCGACAATCGCGGGCGGGGCCCGCGGCGTGACCGGAGACCAGGACGGGGGCATCAGGTGACCGACGCGACACTGCCGGCGCGGCCGGTGCGCATCCTGCTCGCCGACGACCAGCCGTTGCTGCGGACCGGCTTCCGGATGGTCCTCGGCACCGAGGAGGACCTGGACATCGTGGCCGAGGCCGGCGACGGCGTCGAGGCGGTGGACCTGGCGCGCCGGCTGCTGCCCGACGTGGTCCTGATGGACATCCGGATGCCGCGCATGGACGGCGTCGCCGCGACCCGGGCGATCGTTGACGCCCGGCTGCCGGTGCGGGTGCTGATCCTGACCACCTTCGACCTGGACGAGTACGTGGTGGGGGCGCTGCGGGCCGGAGCCAGCGGCTTCCTGGCCAAGGACGTGCCGGCCGAGGACCTGGTCACCGCGATCCGCACCGTGGCGGCCGGGGACGCGGTGGTGGCGCCCCGGATCCTCAAGCGCCTGCTGGACCGCTTCGCCGGCGCCCTTCCGGACCCGGCGGCGGCCCCGCCGAAGGGCCTCGGCACGCTGACCGAGCGGGAGCGGGAGGTGCTGGTGCACGTGGCCCGGGGGCTGTCCAACGCCGAGATCGCCCGGGCGCTGTCGGTCAGCGAGACCACCATCAAGACCCACGTCGGGCACGTGCTGACCAAGCTGGGGCTGCGCGACCGGGTACAGGCCGTGGTGCTGGCGTACGAGTCGGGACTGGTCCGCCCACGGGCGTAGCGCCCCGCCGCGGCGCGGCGCGGCCCCGCGTACGCCGGGATCCGCCGACGGTCCGACACGGTTGCCGCCGTCACCTACCGTGACCGGCGGCGGGGCCGGGTGGTTGACCTTCACGCGGCGTCAGTGTGCAGGATCGGTCCCGCGCTGGCGGGAGGCGCTCGGCCGGCCGCCGGCTCAGGGGCAACCCTGAGCCGGGGTCGGGGGCACCCGCACCGCGAATTAGGCACCGGCTCCGACCGGAGTCGGACGGATCGGGGCTCAAGAGCACCGATGATGGGACTGCCGCGCCGGACCAGCGGGGGCGGCGCGGATCAAAAACAGACGGAAGAGGTAGATGACGTGACCGCGACGATAGGCCAGCAGGCGCAGGCCGCGGCCCGGGCGAACGACGTGTGGAAGGTGTACGGCAGCGGCGAGGCGCAGGTCATCGCGCTGCGCGGGGTCAGCGCGGAGTTCGAACGGGGCCGGTTCACCGCGATCATGGGCCCGTCGGGCTCGGGCAAGTCGACGCTGATGCACTGCCTGGCCGGGCTGGACTCGGTCACCCGCGGCACCGTGTCGATCGGTGACACGACCGTCACCGGCCTGGGCGACGCGGGCCTGACCAAGCTGCGCCGCGACAAGGTCGGCTTCATCTTCCAGCAGTTCAACCTGCTGCCGACGCTGACCGCGAAGGAGAACATCCTGCTGCCGCTGTCGATCGCCGGTCGCAAGCCCGACCCGGCCTGGTACGACACGGTGATCGCCACGGTGGGGCTGCAGGACCGGCTGGGCCACCGGCCGGCGCAGCTCTCCGGCGGGCAGCAGCAGCGCGTGGCCTGCGCCCGGGCGCTGGTCTCCCGCCCCGAGGTGATCTTCGCCGACGAGCCGACGGGCAACCTCGACTCCCGCTCCGGCGCGGAGGTGCTCAACTTCCTGCGCAACTCCGTACGCGAGCACGGGCAGACCATCGTCATGGTCACCCACGACCCGACCGCGGCCGCGTACGCCGACCGGGTGGTCTTCCTCGCCGACGGGCAGATCGTCTCGGAGCTGATCGAGCCGACCGCCGACACGGTGCTGGACACCATGAAGAAGCTGGACACGGTCGCCGAGGTGGCTCGCTGATGTTCCGGGCGACCCTGAAGAGCCTGCTGGCCCGCAAGGTCCGGCTGATCCTCTCCGGCCTGGCCGTGGTGCTGGGCGTCATGTTCGTCTCCGGCGCGTTCGTGCTCACCGACACGCTCGGCCGCTCGTTCGACGCGATCTTCGCCGACGCGTACGAGGGGGTGGACGTCAACGTCGCCGCCAAGCCGAAGATCGACGTAGCCGAGGCCGAGGGCATGCAGGTCGCTCCGCCGTTGCCGGCGGCGACCCTCGACAAGGTCCGGGCGGTGCCCGGCGTGGCCGAGGCGACCGGCGTGGTCGGCGTCGACGGGGCGCGGCTGATCGGCAGCAACGGCAAGGTCGTCGCCTCGTTCGGTCCGCCGCAGCTCGGCGAGAACTGGACCGGCGAGAACGACCTGGTGCAGCTGCGCGAGGGACGGGCACCGCAGGCCGACGACGAGATCGTGATCAACAAGGCGCTGGCCACGGCCGGGAAGGTGAAGGTCGGCGACCGCGTCGGCGTGCTGACCCTCCAGCCGAAGCGGGAGTTCACCATCGTCGGCGTCTTCGGCTACAGCGGCGGCCGGGACTCCATCGGCGGCGCCAACGAGATCATGTTCACCACACCCGTCGCGCAGCGGCTGATGCTCGGCGCGCCGGACACCTTCAGCAACATCACGGTCACCGCCGCCGGCGGGGTGTCGGAGGAGTCGCTGCGCGACGCCGTCGCCGCCGCCGTGGGCGCCGACTACGAGGTCAAGACCGGCGAGCAACTGTCCGAGGAGGCGGCGGCCAGCATGAAGGAGGCGCTGTCCTTCTTCAACCGGATCCTGCTCGGCTTCGCCGCGGTGGCGCTGCTGGTGGGCACCTTCCTGATCCTCAACACCTTCTCGATCATCGTGGCCCAGCGCACCCGCGAGCTGGCGCTGATGCGCGCCATCGGGGCCAGCGGCAAGCAGATCATCGGGTCGGTGGTGCTGGAGGCCGTCGCGGTGGGGCTGATCGCCTCGGTGCTCGGCCTCGGCGCGGGCATCGGCATCGGCGCGCTGCTGGCGTACCTGTTCAGCACCTTCGCCGGCGGGTTGACGCTGGCCGGCGTCGGCGTGCCGCTGTCGGCCGTCATCGGCGCGTTCGCCGTGGGCCTCGTGATCACCGTCGTGGCCGCGCTGCTGCCGGCGCTGCGGGCGTCCCGGATCCCGCCGATCGCCGCGATGCAGGACGTGGCCAACCCGGACCGCCCGCTGACCAAGGTCACCGTGGCCGGCGCGGTCGTCACCGCCGTCGGCGCCGGGCTGTTGGCCCTGGGGCTCACCGGCAACGCCGGCGGCAACACACTGGCCACCATCCTCGGCGGGGTGCTGTTCGCCTTCATCGGCGTGGCGCTGCTGACCCCGCTGATCAGCCGGCCGGTGGTGAGCCTGCTCGGCGCGATCTTCGCCTGGTCGGTGCCGGGCAAGCTGGGCCGGCTCAACTCCGGCCGCAACCCGCGCCGCACCGCCATCACCGCCGCGGCGCTGATGGTGGGCATCGCCCTGGTCACCGGGGTGACGGTGATCCTCGACTCGGCGAAGAGCAGCATCGGCGCGCTCGCCCAGGACACGCTCAAGGCGGAGCTGGTGATCTCCGGGGCGCAGAGCGGCCCCCGGCCGCCGAGCTTCGACCCGGCGGTGCTGCAGAAGGCCGCGGCGATCCCCGGCGTGCGCCTCGCCGACGGCGAGTACGGCGACATGGCCGTGGTCGGCGGCGAACGGACCTGGGTGGCGGCGAGCAGCGACGTCGCCGCGCTGCGGCAGATCTTCGGCGCCGAGGCCACCGCCGGCGACATCGACCGGCTCGCGCCGGACCAGATGCTGGTCAGCTCGGACACCGCCAAGGCGCGCGGCCTCTCCGTCGGCTCCCGGGTCCCGGTGCAGCTGTCGCGGGGCGAGGCGCAGACCTACACGGTGACCGGCATCTACGCCAGCTCCCAGCTGACGAACCCGGTGGTGCTGCCGCCGGAGGCGGCGCGCAACTTCACCATCCCGCAGCCGATCCAGGGGTTCATCCAGCTGGCCCCGGGCACCCGGGTCGCCGACGTGCAGCCGCAGATCGAGGCGCTGCTGGCCGACTCCCCCGAGGTGTCGGTGGCCGACCGGGAGGCGTTCATCGACCAGCAGACCGGCCAGCTCGACGGCCTGCTCACGATGATCCAGATCCTGCTGGCCCTGGCCATCGTGATCGCCGTGCTCGGCATCATCAACACCCTGGCGCTGTCGGTGCTGGAGCGCACCCGGGAGCTCGGGCTGCTGCGGGCCATCGGCCTGCGCCGGGCGCAGACCATGCGGATGGTCACCGTCGAGGCGGTGGTGATCTCGGTCTTCGGCGCGCTGCTCGGCGTCGCCGTCGGCGCCGGTCTCGGCGCGGCCGTGGTGGAGGCGCTCCGCGACGAGGGGATCACCGACCTGGTGCTGCCCTGGTCCCAGATGGGGATCTTCCTCGGCCTGGCCGCGGTCATCGGGGTGATCGCCGCCGTGCTGCCGGCGATCCGGGCCGCCCGGATCAACGTCCTGGGCGCCATCGCCCACGACTGATCCCGACGCGCGACGAGGGGCCCCGCCGACCGGCGGGGCCCCTCGTCGCGTCAGGCGGCTCCTCGCCCGTCAGGCGTCGGCCGGGGGCGCGCCGAGCAGGGCCGCCAGCAGCTCCAGGTCGGCGCCGGTCAGGCTCTCCAACTGGTGTACGCCGTCCAGCGACCCGATCGGCACCTCCGCCGGCACGGCCAGCACCGCCGCGCCGGCGGCGAGCGCGCTGGCCACCCCCGTCGGCGAGTCCTCGATCGCCACGCAGCGGGCGATCGGCACGTCGAGCAGGCGGGCCGCGGTCAGGTACGGCTCCGGGTGCGGCTTGGCCGCGTCGACCTCGTCCCCGCAGACCACCGCGTCGAAGCTGTCCCGCCCCAGGGTGTCCAGCGCGACCTCCACCAGGGGCCGGCTGCTGGAGGTCACCAGGGCCGTCGGGATGCCGGCGGCGCGGACCGCCCGCAGCAGCGTCAGCGCGCCGGGACGCCAGCTGAGCCCGGTGCGGAACAGCTCCAGGATCCGGGTGTTGATCCACGCCGCGCTGGCCTGCGGGTCGCGTTCCGGCTGGCCCAGGTCGTCGTGCAGGATGCGCATCGACGCGGCCATGCTGCTGCCGACCATCGCCCTGCGGGCCGCGTCGGAGAGGGTGCCGCCGTACCGGGCCGCCAGCTCGCGCAGCGCGACGTCCCACAGCTTCTCGCTGTCGACCAGGGTGCCGTCCATGTCGAAGAGCACGGCGGCGGGGTGGTGGCTGCTCAGGAGATCCTCCCTCGGGTGGCGTACTCCGGGGATCCTCTCAGCCGGGACGCCGCCGGTGCGCCCAGGTGCCGCCGGGGTGACCTGTTCAACGACCCGGGCCCCGAGCCGCGAGCGCCGCTCAGCCGAGGCCGCAGGCGTCCAGCGACCGCTCGTAGCCGCGGAAGAACGACTCGGTGCGCTGCTCGGCGGTGCCGTGCGAGCCCTCGGCGAACCACGGCTGGCCGGGGTCGTCGCCGACGGCGAGCAGCCCCTCGCGGAACTCCGCCAGGTCGCCGTCGTCGAGCGTCAGCGCCCCCGAGCGCACCGAGTCGCCCAGGTACGCCCCGGCCATGCAGTCGGCCTGCAGTTCCTGCTGGATGGTGTAGCTGTAGCGGATGCCGAGCCGGGTCTGGATGCCGTGGGCGTACTCGTGGCCGAGCAGGTAGAACACGAACGCGTCGCCGACCTGACGGAACGCCCCCACCGACCAGTTCACGTCGTAGGCGATGAAGTCGCCGGCCGAGCAGTAGACGGCGTTGTTGCGCGGCAGCGCCTGCCCGCCGCAGGAGACCTCGCCGTCGCGCTGGTACGGGATGATCCGCCGGATCGGGCGGAACCGCTCCCCCGAGGCGCGGAACCGGGCCGCCCAGTACCGCTCGGCGATGCCCCGCGCGTCGGCGACGTCCTGCTGGAACTCCTCGACGCTGGTGGTGCCGTCGGCCCGGGTCTGCCCGGCGCCGGGCGATGCCTCGCCGCCGGGTCGGTTCGGCGGTGGCTCCTGCCCCTCGGGCTCGGCCACGCCGCCGACCACGCACCCGGCCGCCGCGACGAGAGCCACCGCGAGGCCGGCGAGCGCACTTCGCGGCCGTCGTCCCACGCGCGTCGTCACAGTGCCCTCCCCGGCGTCGGCGATGCCGGTGCAGTACCCCGGCGTCCGGCGCGTCATGCCCGACGCCCGCCTCGACGACGCGTGAACCGCGGCCACCCCCGGCCGCCCGGCACCAGGCGACGCGGGCCGGGCGGTCAGGGGCTGGCGGCGAGGAACACGAACGCGGCGAGCAGCACCAGGTGCACGCCGCCCTGCAGCACGGTGGCCCGTCCCGGCACCACGGTCAGCACGCTGGTGACGACGGTGAGGGCGAGCAGGGTCAGCTGGGTGCCGCCGAGGCCGAGCAGCAGCGGGCCCTCCAGCCAGATCGAGGCCAGCGCTATCGCCGGGATGGTCAGCCCGATGCTGGCCATGGCGGAGCCCAGTGCCAGGTTCAGGCTGATCTGCACCCGGTCGCGGCGGGCGGCGCGGGCGGCGGCGATCGTCTCGGGCAGCAGCACCAGCAGCGCGATCACCACACCGACGAAGGACTGCGGCAGGTTGGCGCCGGCGACGGCGGACTCGATCGCCGGGGACACCGTCTTGGCGTCGCCGACCACGGCGACCAGCGCCACCAGCAGCAGGCCGAGGCTGAGCAGGGCGGCCCGGTTCGGCGGCGGCTCGGCGTGCACCTCGGCGTCGACCACCCGCCCCTCGGCGGTGACCGGCAGGAAGTAGTCGCGGTGGCGGCCGGTCTGCACCATCACGAACAGGCCGTATAGCGCGAGCGAGGCCACGGCGGCGAAGGCCAGCTGGGCGGGGCTGAACTGCGGGCCCGGCCGGCTGGTGGTGAAGGTCGGTACCACGAGGCTCAGGGCCGCGAGGGTGGTGACGGTGGCCAGCGCGCCGCCGGTGCCCTCGGAGTTGAACACGGCGACCTTGCGGCGCAGCGCGCCGATCAGCAGCGACAGCCCCAGGATGCCGTTGCAGGTGATCATGACGGCGGCGAAGACGGTGTCCCGCGCGAGGGACTGCGCCTTCTCGCCGCCGCTGATCATGAGCGTGACGATCAGGGCGACCTCGATCACGGTGACGGCCACGGCGAGGACCAGCGAGCCGTACGGCTCCCCCACCCGGTGCGCGACCACCTCGGCGTGGTGGACGGCCGCCAGCACCGCGCCGGCCAGGAACGCGGCCACCACGACGACGATGGGGCCGGGTAGGTCACGCCCCCAGGTGAGGATCAACGTCACGACCGCGAGCAGCGGTACGGAGACGGTCCAGTCGGTCAGACGAGAGCGGAGCGACGCGGCCATGCCGTCAACCCTGCCAGGAAGAACGATCATGTGACCACCGACTGGTGGCACGCGTTCCGGTGGGGCCGCCGTCAGGCCGTCCGGGCGGGCCGGGCGAGTCGGGCGGGTGGGTCAGCCGTAGGTGGGCTGCTGCGGCCAGCCGGGCGGGGAGTCCTCCCAGTCCTCCTGCCGTCCGTACGGGGTGAGGTCGAGGATGCTGTTGACGAAGACGAGCCGGTCGACGCCGCGGGCGGTGGTGTTGTACGTCCGGTAGACGTCCTCGCCGTCACGCAGGAAGACGCTGAGCATGAAGCCGCGCCCCGCCCCGCAGTCCGCCGCGAACGAGGTGCCGTGCGACGACACGAACGGCAACGTCCAGCCCCGGCGCGCCTTGTACGCCTCGATCTGCGCCAGCGGCATGTCCGACACGGTCGCCCAGCTGATGCCCCGCTCCGCCAGCCGCGCCAGCCCGGTCACCGGGACGCTGTCGGTGAACCAGGTGCACCCCGGGCAGTGGTGGTCGGGGCCGTTGTCCATGAACTGGTAGACCACGAGCTGGCCCCGGCCCTCGAACAGGTCGAGCAGGGTCCGGGGCCCGGCGGGCGTGTCGAACCGGTAGCCGTTGTCGAACCGGACCATCGGGAGGCGCCGCCGGCGGGCGGCGAGCGCGTCCTGCGCGCGGGTGAGCTCCTTCTCGGCTTTCAGCAGGTCGTCACGGGCCTGCTGCCACTCGTCGGCCGAGACTGTCCGTGGTTTCTCCATCAGCCGATTGTGCCCACCGGGTCCGACGACATCCCCGTGCGACGCGCCGCGCGCCGCCCACCGTCGGGACGGGCCCGCCCGCCGGCATCGCTGACCACGTGCTCGACACGGTCGGCGCCCAGCCGGACACGTCGAGGACGTCCGGGGGTTGGCGATCGGGGTCGACGGCCGGGTGGTGTAGCGGGGCGCCGCCGAATGAACACCCGGTGACGCTGCGGAGACGGCAGCACGACGAGCATCGTCACCACCGCGACCACCCGGAGGAGGGACCGTGGATTCCATCGTCCTACCTGACCTGCCCACCTATCTGTTCGCCCCCAACCTGGCGGGCGTGCTGTCGCTGGCGCTCACGATCCTGCTGCCGCTCGCGGCGGCGTTGTTCATGCGGCAGTCGTGGTCGGCCGGCCCGAAGGGCCTGGTGTTGCTCGCGCTGGCCGCCCTGAAGGCGTTCCTGGAGGCGTGGCTGGGCGCCACCGAGGCGGGTGTCGCCTTCGACGTGGCCGAGGTCGGCTACGCGGTGGTCGTGAACTTCGGCATCGCCGTGGGCGCCTACTTCGGTCTGCTGAGGAACACCCGCGTGCAGCAGTACGCCATCAACGGCGGGCTCGTGCGCGACGAGGTCGTCGACGGCACCGCGACGGAGCGGACCGCCTGACACCCGGCGTCGGGCGCAGGGAGCGCTGTCGCCATCATGGCCGCCTCGGCTTGCTGACCGGCGGACCGACCGCTCGACCGGGCGCCCGACGAGGGACACGGGACGACCTCGCGCGGACGACCCCAGCGACGTCGCGCTGCCGCCGCACGGACGGCGGCGCGACGCGGGCCGGGGACGCCCGGCCGGGCCTGACGGGCGGGCCCGGCCGAGCGGCACGCCGTCAGTCGGGCTCGTCCGCCCGCCAGATGCGGCTGCGCAGGTCGCCGCCCCGGACCACCTGCACGCGCCACGGCGTGAGCCGCAGGACGTGCAGGTCGGGATCGGCCGGGCCGCCGCGCCAGTAGGACCCCAGCGGATAGCCGACGCCCGCCGGGCTGGTGCGCTCGTACAGCTCCCAGACGTGGCGCTTGACGTCGAGGGCGTCGACCCACTCGGTGACGGTGTCGATGGCGACCGCGTTCTGCCTCGGGCTCCAGTAGGAGAAGGTGGCGTGCGGGTTGACTGCCAGGTGCGCCGCCTTCACCGGGGTCCGGTACGTCGCCAGCCACCCGAGCGGCCTGCCGTCGACGACCTCCCACACCGCGATCAGCACCCGCGCGCGGGGCCGCCCCTTGGCGTCGACCGTCGTCATCGTGGCGTAGACGATGTCACCGAGGTACGCGGTGAACTGGTCTTCGATCGCGCGGAACGACGTGACTCTGCCGGCCATGCCCCACCTCCCCGTCAGGCCGCGCTCGTGACGGACGCGGGCGCGGTGACCGCGGGCACGGCGGGCCCGCGACGGACGCCGAACGCGGTGACGATCGCGGCGACGACGGCGAAGGCCACCGGCACGACGAGCCCGGCGCGGATCGCCTCCAGGCCGAGCCCCGCGCCCGGCGTGTCGTCGGCGGCGGCGACGCTGACGGCGGTCGCCGCCGAGATGCCGAGCGCGGTGCCGAGCTGGATCGACGTGTACAGCAGGCCGCCAGCCAGCCCGTGCTCGCGCTCGTCCACCCCCTCGGTGGCGGCCATGGTCAGGGGGCCGTAGGCGAGCGAGAACGCCAGGCCGAGCAGGAGCATGGCCGGCAGCATCGCCGCGTACGTCCAGTCGGCCGCGACCGGCAGGAACAGCGCGTACGCGGCGACGGCCGACAGGATTCCGCCGAGCAGCACCCGCACGTTGCCGAACCGGTCGACCAGGCGCGGCGTCAGCGTGGGCGCGAGGATGGTGTCGACGCCGACGACGAGCATCGCCAGCCCGGTCTGCAGCGCGCTCCATCCCCGCAGCTCCTGCAGGTAGAGCGTGACCATGAACTGGAAGCCGGCGAAGGATCCCAGGAACAGCAGCGCGCCGAGGTTGGTCCGCACGAGCGCTGCGGAGCGCAGGATGCCCAGCCGCACGAGCGGGTTGGCCGACCGCCGCTCGATCGCGACGAAGACCGCCACGAGGGCCAGGCCGGCGGCGAACACCGCGGCGGTGGTGCCGACGCCCTCGCCGGCGTGCTCCAGGCGCACCACGCCGTAGGCGAGCAGCAGCATCGCGCCCGTGACGCTCAGCGCGCCGGCGATGTCGAACCCGCCCTCCGGCCGGGCGTCCTCGGTGGTGTCCCGGATCAGCACGACCGCGGCCACGAGGATCACCGCGGCGAGGATGACCGGGGCGAAGAAGACCCAGCGCCAGCCCACGGAGGCCAGCAGGCCGCCGGCGACGAGGCCCAGCGAGAAGCCGCCGGCGGCGGTGCCGGCGTACACGCCCAGGGCCCTGGTGCGCTGCGGCCCCTCGGGGAAGGCGCCGGTGACCAGCGCCAGCCCGGCGGGCGCCATGAACGCGGCGGCGACGCCGGTGACGAAACGCGCCACCAGCAGCATCCAGCCCTCCGTGGCGAAGCCGCCGAGCCCGGAGAAGACGAGGAAGACGACGAGCCACAGCAGGAACATCCGGCGGCGGCCGAGCAGGTCCGCCGCCCGTCCGCCCAGCAGCATGAAGCCGCCGTAGCCGAGGACGTACGCGCTGACCACGCCGCTGAGCGTCCCGGTCGACAGCCCGAGGTCCGCCCGGATCGCCGGCAGCGCCACGTTCAGCATGGCGACGTCGATCCCCTCCAGGAAGATCGCCCCGCACAGCACGAGCAGCACGCTCCACGCTCGTCCGTCCATGCGGCTACTTGCCGTAGACATGATTGATCGACCCCTCTCGGTGGACCGGCCGCCCTCGGTTCCCCTCGTGCCTGCCGGTTCCTTCTTGTAACCAGCAGCATCGTCGGGCACCATCGGTGGGCATGGAAGAAGGAACTCTGCGGTCCCTCGGTAACTGCGGGGATACCGACGCCGACTACGACGTGTTCCAGTGGGACAGCCGGGAGGACTGCGAGGTCCGCCAGATCCTCGACCGCGTGGCCGACAAGTGGTCCCTGCTCGTGATCGCGCTGCTCGACAAGCGGAGCCTGCGTTTCACGGAGCTGCGCCGGCAGATCGACGGCATCAGCCAGCGGATGCTCGCGCGTACGCTGCGGCACCTCGAACGCGACGGCCTGGTGAGTCGTACGGTGTTCCCGACGGTGCCGCCGCGGGTCGACTACGAGCTGACCCCCCTCGGGGCGACCCTGCACGAGACGATCCGGGCGCTGGTGACCTGGACGGAGACGCACCAGAACGAGATCGCCGCCGCCCGCGCCGCCTACGACGTACGGGCGGCCGACGAGCGGGAGCAGGCGCAGCGGGAGGCGACGCAACGGGAGACGATCGCCCGGCGGGCGCTGGCGGGATCCCGACGCCCGGCGCTCTGAGCGCTGGGCGCCCCGGCGCGGCCGGCAGCCGGGTCCGGGCACCCGCCGGCGGCCCGGCCGGGGCGCCGTGACCGGCGGCACACGGCCCTCGACGAGCGGGGCCCGGCCCTCCGCTGGGAGAGCCGGGCCCCGCTCCGACCGGCGCGGTCAGTCCGTGCAGGACGGCTGGTCGAAGTGCCCCGGGGTGCCGGGGAACGCCGTCCCGGCGCCCTGCTCACGGTTGTCGCGCGGGTAGACGTACGACAGCTCGAGGAACGCCGAGGTGCCGGCCGTGGTCACGTCGGTCGGGCTGCGACCGGCGCCGGAGGCCCAGGCCAGCCGGGTCAGGAACTCCTGCATGGCGGGGCTGTGCTGGCGGACGTCGTTGAACCCGCCGTAGGCCGAGTTGCAGTGGGTGAACATGTTGTAGGCGCCGTTCCAGTCGAAGAGCCGGTCGCCGTTGTTCGGGCCGTTCGCCGTCACGTCACCCTGCAGCACGTCCCGGTCCCAGCCGCCGTACATCCAGTCGGTGCCGTGGTGGTGCTGGTTGTCGGCCACGGCGTCGTTGTCCATGTTCGTCATTTCGAACCACAGGCACGGGTCGACCGTGCCCGACGTCAGGTCCACCGGCCAGGCCCCCGCCGCGCAGTTGTCCGGGTAGGACCCGCGGGGACGGAAGTCCAGCAGGTCGGAACTGAGCACCGCGGCCACCGCCGGACCGTCGGTCGCCCCGGCGCCGCCGAAGAGGTGGTCGACGTACTGGTCGCGGTCGCCCCGGGCGGCGGCGCTGAAGACGCCACCCACCTGGCACTGCGGGTTGGCCGCGTCGAGCACCGGGTCGCAGCCCTTGCCGCCCCACAGCACGTCCGAGCCCTCCGAACCGAACAGCTCGTCGCCGCCGCTGTCGCCGTTGGCGACGTCGTCACCGAAACCGGTGTGGATGTTGTCCGCTCCCGGCCCGCCACGGACCACGTCGCCCGCGCCGGCGGTCAACCCCGAATGCGGCATCGGCGCCGAGGTGGAGCTGCCGATCCAGGCGTCCCCGTCGGTGTCGTGCAGCAGGTCCACGCGCCGGTCGTACGCACCGGCCCGGAAGCCGGTGTACATCTCCTGCGGCACCGACGACAGCGTGGTGGTGAAGCCCAGCGCCGCCACGTCGTCGGCGTTGAGGTGCTGACTGACCACGCCGCCCCGGTCACCGAGGATGGCGTCCCGGCCGTCGTCGCCGTACAGGCTGTCGGCGCCGAGCTCACCGAAGAGGTCGTCGTCGCCGTCGCCGCCGCGGATCGTGTCGTCGCCGTCCTGGCCCCAGACGCCGTCGTTGCCGGCGTCGCCGTAGAGCTGGTCGCCGCCGGACGCGCCGGCCGGCTCGCAGGTGGACTGGGCGGTGGTGCAGAACCGGGTGGACGGTCCGGGCAGGGCCGGGTCGTGGGTACGGGCCGCGGTGGCGTCGGCCGGGACCGCGCCGGTCGGGTACCGCTCGGTGTAGACCCGCTCGGTCGGGCTGCCGTCGACCGTGCTCACGGTCCGCAGCAGCGAGCCGTTGTCGCCGAGGACCACGTCGTCCGCGCCGTTGCCCTCCACCACGTCGCCGGTGTCCCGGAAGCCGGCGGCCGAGCTGCCGCCGATGAGGTCGTCCTGCCCGGCCGGCGCGCCGTCGCCGACCAGGTCGGCCGCGGCCGACGCGACGCCGGGCCAGCCCGGGTCCGGCAGCGGGCTGACCGTGGCCCGTCCCGGCGCGCCGAGGGCGCTGTCCCCGCGCAGGACGTCCGCCCCGCCGTTGCCCTCCAGGTAGTCGCCGTCGCCGTCGCCGGTCAGGGCGTCGTCGCCGTCCTGACCCCACAGCGTGTCGACGCCGTCGCCGCCGCTGATCCGGTCGGCGCCGTACCGGCTGGCGGTGGCCGCCGACCGGTCCAGCAGCACCACGATCCGGGGGCCGAACAGGGTGCCGCCGGCACCCACCCGGACCGTCACCGAGGTCGGCTGCTCACCGGCGAGCGGGCGCAGCACCGCGCCGTTGTCGCCGATGACGGCGTCGGACCCGGGACCGCCGAAGACGGCGTCCGCCGTGTCCGGCTGGCCGCTGGTGGCCGCTCCCGTGCCGTCGTACGCGGTGCTGGAGCCGCCGACGAGGTCGTCGTCGCCCTGGTTGCCCTCGACCCAGTCGCCGCCCGGGCCGCCCTCGGCGAAGTCGGCGCCGCCGTCGGCGCGTACCCGGTCGGGTCCGCCCTGGCCGAAGATGACGTCGTCGGAGTCGCCGCCGGAGATCAGGTCACCGCCGCTGGTGCCGGCCGCCGGGGTGAACCCGAGGTCGAGCAGGGTCACCTTGCGCTGCGGGCCGGCCCGGCCCTGGGTCACCCGGGTCGCGTCGGCGTCCGCCGGCACGAAGCGGGCGTTGTCCCCGGCGATCAGGTCGCTGTCGCCGTCGCCGAAGAGCTGGTCGCCGAGGTCGGGCCGGCCTGATCCGGCCGCCGGCTCCTGCCCGGAGCCGCCGACGATCTCGTCCCGGCCGTGGTCGCCGTGGACCAGGTCGCCGCCGTTGTTGCCCTCCAGCCGGTCGTGCCCGCCGTCGCCGTTGATCCGGTCGTCGCCGAGCCCGCCGTACGCGAGGTCGTCGTCGCCGCCGCCGGAGATCACGTCCCCGGCGCCGGCGCCGGCCACGTCACCGGCCAGGTCCAGCGGATAGGGCCCGACGTCGCCGACGCGCGGGGTGCCGTTGTCGCCGACGATCCGGTCCACCCCCTCCTCGCCGTAGAGGCGGTCCCCGCCGTCGCCCGCGCCGGCGGTGCGCCCACCGCCGTAGACGACGTCGGTGTCCGGGCCGCCGAAGACCTGGTCGCCGTCGGCGTTGCCCTCGGCGGTGTCCGCGCCGGTGCCGGCGAAGAGGCCGTCGTCACCGGCGTTGCCGAAGAGCAGGTCGTCGCCGTCGTCGCCGTGCAGCTGGTCGACGCCGTTGCCGCCCCAGACCCGGTCGGCGCCGCCGCCGAGGTGCAGGGTGTCGTCGCCGAGCTGGCCGCAGGCGCGGTCGTCGCCGCCGCCGAGGTCTGCCCGGTCGTTGCCGCCGCCGGCCGAGACCACCTCGACCCCGGCGCCGCCGAGGACGAGGTCGGCGGCACCCTGGTCGGCCGGGGCCGGTTGGGCGTCGGCGAGGGCGGCGTCGGCGCAGGCCTCGGCGGGCAGGTGCCGGTCACCGAAGACCACCGCCCCGCCGTCGCCGCCGATCACGTGGTCGCTGCCGAGCCCGCCGACGAGCAGCTTGCGCTGCGGCTGCGTGCCCGCCGGCAGCGGCTCGTGGGTGACCTGACGGAACGGACCGTAGCCGTCCGATCCGACCGGCTCGCCGACCCGGGAGGGCTCCGCGATCACGTGGTCCTCGTCGGGCCCGCCGAAGAGCTCGTCGGTGCCGTAGCCGCCGACCAGCACGTCGTCGCCGCCGTAGCCGTAGACGCGGCCGGTCTGCCCGTTCGCCGAGTGCGACACGACCAGGTCCACGCCGGCGCTGCCGTGCACGGTGTCCTGACCGGCGCCGGTGTCGACCTGGTTGGTCAGCCCGGCGTCGCCGGTGCCGGCCTGGTCCGCGTCGGCCGGGACGTCGGTGTCGTAGGTGTGGATGGTGTCGTCGCCCCTGCCGCCGTTGACGGTGTCCGCGCCGGCTCCGCCGACCAGCGTGTTCGCGCCGTTGGGCCGGTCGTCGACCAGCACGCCGAGCACGTCGTCGCCGCCGTTGCCGTAGACCCGGTTGGTGCCGTGTCCGACGGTGACGTGGTCGTCCGTCCCGGCGTCCGCGTCGGTGGGGCCGTCCAGGGTCGTCCAGTCGACCAGCCCGTTGAGGGTCCGGTCGCCCGCCTGCGTGTGCACGGTGGTGGCGCCCCGGTCGGTGCCGCCCAGACCGCTGTCGCCGGCGACCACGTTGTCGCCGTCACCGGTGGTGATGCTGTCCTTCCCGGCGCCGCCGGCGACCCGGCTGAGCACACCGGCCGCCTCGGCGGTGACGATCACGTCGTCGCCGCCGCGGCCGTCCACGTACGCCGGTCCGGTCCCGGTCCTGATCCGGTCCTTGCCGTCGGAGCCGAGCACCACCGCCGTCTTGTCGAACGCGGAGGTCCTGGTGCCGTCGCCGCTGGTGTCGCCGTCGCCGACCAGCAGCACCGACAGCGACGTCTTGTCCGCGTCGGCGACCTCGTAGCCACGCCCGTCCACGACCACCCGGGTCAGGGCCGGGTCGAGGAACTCCTGCCGGCGGCCCAGCGCCTCCACCGCGAAGCCGTCGAAGTCGTCGGTGGCGCCCGGGGTGCCCGCGTCGGCGTAGTGCAGCGCGTACACCTTCACCACGTCACCGGCGTAGGTGTCGGCGTCGTTGTCCCACACCTCGTGCCCGCGCTGCCCCTCCTTGCCGAACTTGCCGGCGAAGACCACGAGGGTGTCTCCGACGGTGCCGGCGAGCTCCGGTGGTGGCGGGGAGCAGTCCGGTTGTGCCCGGAAGTCGAGCAGGGTCGCGTCGACCAGGGTGAAGTCGAACTTCTTCTTGAACAGGAACAGGTCGATGGTGACGTAGACCTTCAGGAAGACCGAGAGCCGCCCGCTGGTGGTGAACAGGCAGATCGGGTTGGTCAGGAGCGCCTGGAGGAATTCGCTGGTGCGGAACTTCCCGTCGTTGTTCGGGTCGTTCCAGCTGAAGCCGACGGTGAGCCGGATGCCGCCCTCGATGCCGACCTTGACGACCAGCACGCTCACCTCGGCCCCGGCGGCGATCTCACCGCGCAGGGTGACCACCGGGACGGCCTTGCCGCTGCTGTCGGCGGTCTTGAAGTACAGCCCGTCGAGCAGGCTCACCGCGTCGACAGACGTGCCGTCGGTGGCGGCCTCGATCGCGTGCCGGATGCCGGCGGTGTCCAGGCCGGCGATGAACCGGGCGGTCACCGAGGCGCTGCCGGAGAGGGTGACGAAGACCGGCGGCGGCGCGTAGACCGGACCGAACGACTGCCGCCAGCTGAAGCCCAGCTCCAGCGGGCCCGAGTCGAAGCTGATCAGCTCGACGTCCTGGCCGAGCAGCAGCCCGAACAGCGATGCCGGGTTGTCGAAGATCGGGAAGCTGAAGCCCGTCTTCTGGGCGTTGCTCCTACCGTCGGCGGCCGGGGTGAACAGCTTCTCGCCGTCGTCGCCCGCGGCGTCGTCGACGCGCGCCTTCACCTGCGAGCCGGAGGCCGGGTTGTACTCCGCAGTGCGGTCGATCAGGCTCTCGGCCGCAGCCGGCGAGACCTCCGTGGTCAGCGCCTTGTCGCTGTCCAACTTGAATCCGCCGAGCGGGATGGAGCAGCCGGAGTCGCAGTCGGGTATCCGGTTGATGAACGTGACCACGGCGCGGACCGTGTCGATGAAGTCGAGCCTCGGACCACCGTTGAGGGTGCTGAAGGTCTTGGCGAGCCAGACCAGGGTGATGTCGGGGCCGCCGGTGGCCTTCGACAGGTCCGACAGCACCGGGATCGGCGCGTACAGGGTGTCGATGACCGGCTGCAGCGGACCGGTGACGGCCTTGAGCTTCTCCACCACCGGCTTGAGGATCTTGTCGAAGAAGGCGCCGGCGTCCAGGGCGATGTCGGTGAACGTCACCTTCAGCGGCGTGGTGACGCCGTCGCCCGTGGCGGTGAGCCCGCCCCGCTTGTGCTTCAGGCCCCACTGCAGGCCGAACGTGGCGCTGATGCCGGGTAGCGCGGAGTCCTCGCCGCCGGTGTCCACGGCCGCCGCCAGCTTCCAGTCGATCTTGACCTCGGCGGTGAGGTCGGTGGCGAGCAGCGAGCCCAGGTCGGCGAACTCGGCCAGGGTCAGCCGGTCGTCCGCGTTGGCCGTGCAGTCGGCGCTGACGGTGGGATCGAAGCAGCTCTTCTCCCCCGGCGAGCCCTTCAGGTCGATGCCGAAGTACGCCTTCACCAGCGGGTCGGTGGCCCGCTTCGTCGCCTTGACCTGGATGAAGGCGAGCTGCGCGGCGAGGTCGCCGGTCATGTCGAACTGGGCGCCGACCTGCACCTCGGGCGAGGTGTCCCCGTCGTGGGTGGGGACGTAGAAGCCCTCCTCCCGGTCCAGGACCAGGTCCAGGTGCAGCTTCCAGCCCAGCTTGGCCTGGATGCCGTCCGGGGCGCCCTTCTTCGCCTTCAGCGACAGGCCGGGGATGCCCAGGTCGAGCGGCACGTTGAGCTTGAGGCACCCATCGGACGCGCTGGCGTCCTTGCACCCGTCGGCGGCGGAGGGCGCGCCCTTGGCGGTGGTGAGCTTGATCCGGATCGCCTGGAAGTCCTCCGGCGCGCAGGGCGCCGCGACGCCACTGCGGCAGGTGACCACCGCGCTCACGCCCGGGTCCAGGTCGGCGAGCACCTCGTTGAGGGCCGCCTGCACGCCCGCGCTGTCGAGCGTGGCGTTGGCCAGCACCGGCCCGATCGCGGCCTTGACGTCCTCGCGCAGTTGCGCGACGAAGCGCTGGCCCTGCTGCAGGTCGTCGCCGACCAGGGGAAGCTTGCCGTCGAAGCTGGCCAGCCGCAGCGCCTCCTCGACCTTGGCCAGGTATCCGTCGATACCGACGTTGAAGTCGGTGAGCTTGAGCGACAGGTTGGCGAAGCAGGAGTCGAGGTTCGGGGTGCTGGCCGCCGGGGTGAGGTCCAGGCCCACGGTGAGGCTGAACAGGTTGGTGTCGTCGGCCGGGTCGCAGTTGTTGACGAACAGCGGCGCCTTCGCGCAGAGCGGCACGTTCGCGCCACCGACCCCGCCTCCGCAGTCGACACCGGCGGTGCTGAACGTCGGCGTCAGCCCGAGCAGGCCGCTGATCGGCCCGTCCTCGCTCAACCCGTTCAGACCGACACTCAGGTTCGCCTTCACGGTGGCGAAGTCCGGATCCTTGCCGAGATCGAGAGCGAGCGGCCCGACCCGCGCGGCGATCGCCGCGTCGGTGACCCCGCCCGCGACGGTGACGCTGGCCGAGGAGCTGCGGTCCAGCAGCGGCGCGGCGTTCAGCCGCAGGGGCAGCAGCAGGCCGAGCTGCGCCCGGGCGTCGACGTCGACCGCGAACGTGCCGGAGCTGTCCAGGGTGATCAGCTCGCGGTGGGCGTCCCAGGCGACGTTGAGCGGGCCCCCGGTGTGGAACGTGCGCTTCCAGTCCAGCCCGAGCCGCAGGAACGGCCCGCCCGCGCGCTGGTCCAGGGTGAAGCTGATTCCGCTGTCCTCGCCGATGGCCTTGTCGAGCATGTCCAGGGCGTCCTGGAGGTTGTCCGGGGGCGCGGCGAGCAGCGTGTCCAGCGCGTCGGCCAACTCCGGCCGCAGGGCGTACGCGCTGCCGTCGGCCGGCTTCGGCGTGCCGGCCGCCTCGACGCGCAGGGTCTGCCCGTCGAGGCGGTTCAGCACCCGGTACGCCTTGCTGCCGATCACCACGGTCCGACCCTCGAGCCGGGGGTCGAAGCCGGAGTCGCCGTCGCGGGAGGCATCCTTGAGCAGGAAGTTCGCCCCGTCGGCGACGAACGTGACGTCCTTGCCGACGCCGCTCTCGTCGCCGCCGAGCAGCTGCCGCGCGGATCGGCCGAGCAGCGGGATCTCCTTGTCCAGCGGGCCGCTGCCGCCGCCGGGCTGGGAGAGCGCGGAGTTGATCAGCCGCAGCGCCTCGACGACGACCGCGAAGAGCGCCTTCGGGTCGTCGGGGTTGAAGTCGACGGCGGCCAGCTCGGCAAGCGCCGAGGTGTCGACCACCGGCTGCCCACCGGCCGTCCAGCTCACATCGACGCCGATGCCCTCGCCGAGGGCGCCGGTGGCGCCGGGCACGCTGACGGCGACCCGGCCGGTGGTCTTCACCGACGACGACACGGCCAGCAGGTTCCCCGGGTCGGACTTCAAGCGCTCGAAGAGCGTGCCGAGGCTGATGTCCTGCGCCTGCCTGAAGTTGACCTGGAGCATCCGCTCGCCGGCGGCGGCCGGCCCGACGGCGAGGTTGCCGGCAAGCTTGACCTTCAGGAAGCCGGCGGTGGCGAAGAAGTCGACCCCGGTGGTGATCGGGAAGTCGGCGGCGAACAGCGGCGTCGCCGCGTCGGTGCGCAGCAGCACCCGGTCGGCGGGCGCCGGGCTGCCGGGGCCGTCGTTCAGGTCGAGCACCAGGGTGACCGACGCGCTGTAGCGGGGCTTCACCTTGGCGAAGCTGGCCTGGGCGTTCGCCGCCCGCAGGCCGACCCGCTTGTCGCCGCCGACCGGCTTGCCGAGGGTGCCGGCCAGCTCGACGGCACCGATGTTCGGGCTGGAGCCGCTGATCACCCACACGCTGTCGTTCGGCGGCTGCCCGCCGATCCAATCCTGGGTCAGGGTGACGGTGTCGGCGGTGTTGGCGGCGACGGTGCCGGCGGAGGTGCCGGCGACCACCCGCTGGCCGACCAGCGCACCGGGCGTGAACCGGTCGCCGCTGACGCTGAAGCCCTTGGCGGTGAAGCTCGCCCCGCGCCCGGACAGCTCCGCGGCGCCCGGGTCGAGCGGAACCTCCACGGTCGACTCCCGTTCCAGCTTGACCCGGAACACCAGCTTGCCGTTGTCGAAGGAGAGGTTGTCCACGGGCAGCCCCTCGGCGGCGAGCAGGGCGAGCAGCTGCTGGATGGAGCTGAACTTCGGCTGCCCCGCCAGGGCGGGGTCGTCCTCGGCCGGGTTGAAGTGCGGGTCCTCCGGGCGGGGGTGGACGTACTCGCGGAGGAAGTCGGTGAGCTTCTCGTTGACCTTGACCGCGTCGGCGAAGGTGCCGCGCAGGAAGGGCAGGTTGAGGTTGCCCGCCGGCCCGCTCTGCTGCACCCCGCTGAGCAGCGTGGCGAGCTGGGCGAGCCCGGAGGCCAGGTCCAGCGGGCTCATGTTGCGGAACTTCGCGATCGTCTCGTCCAGCCCGGTGGTGCTCACCGTGGGGCTGCCGACGGCGATGTCGTCCCAGTCGACGGCGACCGTCGCGGCGACCGCGGGCAGCGCGAACGGCGCGCCGCTGGTGGCCGCGCCGAGCTTGATCACGCCGTGCACCGAGCCGGGTCCGGGTTCGGTCTCGGTGTCGGAGATCCGGCCGCCGCCCGAGCCGTCCAGCGCCACCTGCACCAGGCCGGCCAGCGAACCGGGCGCGGCGAGTTCGCCCGTGCCGGCGCCGCCGGCGGTGTCGAAGGCGAGTCGGCCGTCGCCGTTGGGGTCGGTCAGCGTCACCTTGACGTGGGTCCGGGCGGTGAGGGTGCTGCCGGCGGTGAGGGTGACGCCGAGGATGCCCATCGAGGCGGTGGCCTGGTCGAGATCGGCGCGCAGCCGCGCTGCGGCGTCGACGTCGATGCGCGGGGTGTCGCCGTCGCGGACAAGGTAGGTCTCCCCCGCGGCGGTGTGCCGGGCGCGCAGGTGCAGGGTGGCCCAGCCGGTGACGGTGACGGCCCTGTCCAGGGTCACCCCGCCCACGGTGAGGTCCCGGTCGACCACCTCGCGTTTCGTGGTCAGCAGCACGTCCAGCAGGTGGTCGCCGCCGCTGGCGCTGACCGAGCTGGTGAGCCGCGTGCCGCCGCCGAGGTCGACGTCGTCCTTGGTCAGGCCGCTGGCCAGCGCGTCGGACGCCTTGTCCACGAGCTTGTCGGCGTCGACGAGCGCGCCGGGGCTGACGCCGAGCAGCGGCAGCGGCTGGCCGAGCATCCCCACCTGGGACAGCCCGCCGTCGGCCCAGGTGGCCGTGCGGGACATCAGGGCCTTGAGCGCGGTCTCCCACGCCTCGTCGGCCTGGGCCGGTGTCGCCGTCCACACCAGAGCCGTCGCGGCGGTCACCACCGTCGCAATGGCCGCGGCGAGCAGCCGTCGTAGAGCCACCATGAGCCACCTTCGATCCTCGGATGGCCGTCACCGACGGCGCTGGTCAGCGCCAGCACAGCGATCGCGGGAATTGCTCACAACGAATGTGTCGGCATGGTGACACAGCGTCAACCCGAACGGTCGGCACTGTCGGACCGGGTGGGCGGAGAAGACTGTGCCCAGGGCCGTACCGCGCTGGCCCGAGGGGCGCGCGGGCCGCGTTCCGACACCGGCCGGGCTCGCCCGTCCGGGGCCGCCCACGACGCCAACCTCGCCCCCGGACGGGGCGGTTTCTGGCACCGTCGAGGGAAGCACCCGTACCGCGCCTGGTGAGGAGACGACGGTGGCCGCCGCAGCCGTACACCACAGGACCGTCGACGTCGACGGGATCGAGATCTTCTACCGGGAGACCGGGCCGCCGCGGGCGCCGGTGGTGCTCCTGCCGCACGGCTATCCGTCGTCGTCGTTCCAGTTCCGCCACCTCCTGCCCGCGCTCGGCGACAGGTGGCGGGCGATCGCCCCCGACCAGCCCGGCTTCGGCTACAGCGGCACGCCGGATCCCGACCGGTTCGCGTACACCTTCGACGCCCACGCCGAGGTGCTGCGCCGGTTCACCGAGGCGCTGGCGCTCACCCGGTACGTCATCTACCTGCAGGACTACGGCAGCCAGTTCGGGCTGCGCCTGGCGATGTCGGCCCCGGAGCGGGTCGCCGGCCTCGTCATCCAGAACGGCGACATCTACCCCGACCAGCACGGACCGAAGTACGAGCCGCTCAAGCAGTTCTGGCGCGACCCCACCGACGAGGGGCGCGAGCGCCTCGCCGCGGCGGTCGACGAGGAGGGGTTCCGCACCGAGTTCCTCGGGGAACTGCCGCAACGGCTGAGGGACCGGGTGAGCCCCGACCTGTGGCGGCTCTCCGCCGCGCTGACCACACCGCGGCGGCGCGCGAACCTGGTGCGTCTCCTCGCCGACCAGGGCAGCACCGTCGCCTGGTTCCCCCGCCAGCAGGAATACCTGCGCACGCACCGGCCGCCGACCCTGATCGTCTGGGGACCGCACGACGGGTACATGCCGGAGGGCGCCGCGCGGGCCTATCTGCGGGACCTGCCCGACGCGGAACTGCACCTGCTCGACGGCGGGCACTGGCTGCTGGAGACGCACCTCGACGAGGTGGTCCGGCTCGTACGCGACTTCCTCGGGCGGGTACACCCCTGACCGCCGCCTCCCGTCCGGCCGCCGGCGCCCGTGACGGCGGACGGCAGCGCCGCTAGCCTCGGCTACGTGGACCGATGCGACGAGTGCGACTTCGTCTACGACAGCGTCTCCGCCGACGAGCTGCCACGGCTCCTGCGGGCGCTCGGCGGGCGGTACGCGGCCGCCCTCGCCGAGGTGCGGCAGGTGCGGCGGCGACCGGCCGAGGGTGTGTGGTCGCCGCTGGAGTACGCCTGCCACGTCCGCGACGTGCTCGGCGTGCAGGCCGATCGACTCGCGCTGGCGCTGCGCGTCGAGGAGCCGGAGTTCGCCCCGATGGGACGCGACGAACGGGCCGTGGCCGAGGCGTACAACGAGCAGGATCCCGCGACCGTGCTCGCCGCGCTGGGCGCGGCCGCCGACGACCTGGCCGCCCGGTTCCGCGTGCTCGGCCCCGCGCAGCTCGCGCGCACCGGTGTCTACCCGTGGCCGCGACCGCAGGCCCGGACGCTGCTGTGGCTCGGCCGGCACACGATCCACGAGGGCGAGCACCACCTGCTCGACATCCGCCGCGCCGCACGGTCGGAGACGGCCCCGAAGGGCTGACCGTTGCCGCCGTGCGGCGATGGTGGACCGTCAGGCTCCGATCACCGCTCGGCGGGAGCGCGGTTCTCCTGCGGGGGTGCCGGCGTCAGCCGGCGCCCGACGGCCGTTCAGGCCCGCGGTTTCCGAAGCGGCGGAGTGAGCGCCGGCGACGGCAACCCACACCGCTCGGCGCAGCCCGCCGCGCGGATCACCCCGGCACCTCCGATCGCGGGCCGGTCGTGCCGTGCAGGGCAGTCGCCACGACGCGGTGCACGAATTCGCGGTCGACGCGTTGACGCCGGAAGACCGCGCGAAGCCAGACCGCGCCCGCGATCATGTCCATGATCGTCATGGGGTCCGCCTCCTTGGCCAGTTCGCCGCGGGCCACGGCCCGTTCGAAGATCGGCTGCTCCCGGGCGAATCGGTCCGCGAAGAACCGTTGGGCGCTCGCCGCCAACTCCGGCCGGTGCGCCGCGGCGGCGAGCGCGGCGACCGCCACGTCGGCGGCCGGCGGTGCGGTGAGGAGCGCGACGATGTTGTCTGTCAGCGCCTCCAGGTCGCCCTGCAGGCTGCCGGTGTCCGGCGTCGGCTGGTCGAGCATGGACGCTTCGACCAGCGCCTCCGCGAGCAGCGCCGCCTTCGACGGCCACCACCGATAGATCGTGGTCTTGTTCACGCCCGCCCGGCCGGCCACACCTTCGATCGTCAGGCCCTCGTACCCCTTCTCCGCCAGCAGCGTGAGCGTGGTGTTGAAGATCTCCTGCTGTCTACGCGGCGCCACGCGCCCACCCTACAACGCAACGGTGCGTTGTGGTTTACTGCGAATGCGACGCAACGCACCGTTGCGTTGTGGAGAGGAGACCGACATGACGCTGCCCGTCGTCCTGGTACACGGCATCCGCGTCAGCGGCACCATGTGGGACCCCGTCATCTCGCAGCTCAACCGGCCCGCGATCGCAGTCGACCTGCCCGGTCACGGCACGCGTCGCGCAGAGCGCTTCACCATGGACGCAGCCACCCGGACGGTCGCCGCCGCCATTGATCGTGTCGGCGGCAGCGCGCTGGTCGCCGGGCTGTCGCTGGGCGGCTACGTCGGGATCGCCACCGCCGGCCGCTTCCCGCGACGGGTGGCCGGGCTGGTCGCCATCGGCTGCACCGCCAGCACCGCCGGCATGGCATGGGCCTACCGGGCGGCGGCCGCGCTCGCCGGCCGCTTCCCCGAATACGCCAACCTGGTCAGCGCGTACGGCTTCCGCCGCGCCCTGCCCAAGCCGGTGGCCGACGCGGTACTCGCCGGCGGCGTGGCCTGTGAGGTGATGCCGGAGGTCGTCGCGGCACTCACGGCACACGACCACCTGGGCACACTGGCCGCGTACCCGGGCCCGGTGTGGCTGGTGAACGGCAGCCGCGACCCGTTCCGCAGCGACGAGCGGGCGTTTTTGGCCGCATGCCACAACGGCCGGTTGATCCGGCTGCCCCGCACCGGCCACGTGACCACACTGGCCGACCCCGCTCGACTCGCGGGATTGCTGGAGCACGCGGCGGCGCACCTCGCGGCCGACAGGAGCCCGGGTGCGGCGCGCACCGGTGATCCAGGCGCCACTGCCCTGCCCTGACCGCGCCCAGGTCCGGATGCGGCGGCGAGTCGCCGGCCGCCTCGGGTTGCCGGAGGCCGAGGCTTCGGCTGCTCGGGATCCCCACGACCCCGGTCGACGGCGAGGCATCGCGGGGGACGCCGTCCCACGGTGTCTCCCCCCGCGGCTTCCCGGACCTCACCCGTCGGTCTGGCCCGGTCCCGGCACGGTTCAGGTGGCCGTCACTTGGCGTTGAAGTAGCTCGCCTCCGGGTGGTGCACGACGATCGCGTCCGTGGCCTGCTCCGGCATCAGCTGGAACTCCTCCGACAGCTGCACACCGATCCGCTCCGCGCCCAGCAGCTCCACGATCTTCGCCCGGTCTTCCAGGTCCGGGCAGGCCGGGTAGCCGAACGCGTACCGGCAGCCCCGGTAGTCGGTGCGCAGCAGCCCCGCCAGGTCGGCCGGGTCGTCATCGGCCACCGTCCGCCCGCCGGGCAGCGTCAGCTCGGCGCGGATCCGCCGGTGCCAGTACTCCGCGAGGGCCTCGGTGAGCTGCACGGACAACCCGTGCACCTCCAGGTAGTCGCGGTACTCGTTGCGGGCGAACAGCTTCGCGGCGTACTCGCTGACCGGCTGGCCCACGGTGACCAACTGCAACGCGACCACGTCCAGCTCGTCGCCGCGCGGGCGGAAGAAGTCGGCCAGGCAGAGCCGCCGCTCCTGACGCTGCCGGGGGAAGGAGAACCGGGCCCGCTCGGCGTGCCCGTCCTCGTCCAGCACCACCAGGTCGTTGCCCTCGGCGTACGCCGGGAAGTAGCCGTACACGACGGCCGCCTCGAGCACCTGGTCGGCGATCAGCCGATCCAGCCAGTAGCGCAGCCGCGGTCGGCCCTCGGTCTCGACCAGCTCCTCGTAGGACGGTCCCTTGCCGCCGCGGGCGCCGCGCAGCCCCCACTGCCCGAGGAAGGTGGCCCGCTCGTCGAGCAGCGCCGCGTAGTCGGCCAGCGGCACGCCCTTGACGACCCGGGTGCCCAGGAACGGCGGGGTGGGCACCTCGACGTCGGTGGCGACGTCGGAGCGGACCGAGGCGTCGTCGAGCGCCGGCAGCGCCTCGGTGACGATCGCCCGCTGCCGCTCGCGGCGGGCCCGGCGGGCGGCCAGCGCCGCCTCCCGCTCCGCGTCGACCACGGGCGCCCCGCCGCGCTTGGCGGCCATCACCCGGTCCATCAGGGACAACCCCTCGAAGGCGTCCCGCGCGTAGTGCACCTGGCCGGGGAACATCGCGCGCAGGTCGTCCTCGACGTACGCCCGGGTCAGCGCGGCCCCACCCAGCAGCACCGGCCAGCGCTCCGCGACCCCGCGCGTGGCCATCTCGGCCAGGTTCTCCTTCATGATGACCGTGCTCTTGACCAGCAGGCCCGACATGCCGATCGCGTCGGCACGGTGCTGCTCGGCGGCGTCCAGGATGGCGTTGATCGGCTGCTTGATGCCGATGTTCACCACCTCGTAGCCGTTGTTGGACAGGATGATGTCCACCAGGTTCTTGCCGATGTCGTGCACGTCGCCCTTGACCGTGGCGAGCACGATGCGGCCCTTGCCGCCGTCGTCGGCCTTCTCCATGTGCGGCTCCAGGTAGGCCACCGCCGTCTTCATCACCTCGGCGGACTGGAGCACGAACGGCAGCTGCATCTGCCCGGAGCCGAACAGCTCGCCGACGACCTTCATGCCGTCCAGCAGGATGTCGTTGATGATCGACAGCGGGGGCCGGCCGCCGGCCATCGACGCGTCCAGGTCGGCCTCCAGGCCGTTGCGCTCACCGTCGATGATCCGCCGCTTGAGCCGCTCGTCCAGCGGCAGCGCCGCCAGCTCCTCGGCCCGGCCGGCGCGCGCCGAGGCGGCGTCCACGCCCTCGAAGACCTCGATGTAGCGCTGCACCGGGTCGTAGCCCTCGCGGCGTCGGTCGTAGATGAGGTCGAGGGCGACCTCGCGCTGCTCGTCGGGGATCTTCGACATCGGCAGGATCTTGCTGGCGTGCACGATCGCCGAGGTGAGCCCCGCCTGCACGCACTCGTGCAGGAAGACGGAGTTGAGCACCTGCCGCGCGGCCGGGTTCAGGCCGAACGAGACGTTGGAGATGCCCAGGGTGAAGTTGACGCCGGGGTAGCGCCGGGCGATCTCCCGGATCGCCTCGATGGTCTCCAGGCCGTCGCGGCGGGTCTCCTCCTGCCCGGTGGCGATCGGAAAGGTCAGCGCGTCGATCAGGATGTCGGACAGGTCCAGGCCCCAACGGCCGGTGAGGTCCTCGATCAGCCGGACCGCCACCCGCACCTTCCAGTCCCTGGTGCGGGCCTGGCCCTCCTCGTCGATGAGCAGCGCCACCACCGCGGCGCCGTGCTCCCTGACCACCGGCATCACCCGGGCGTACCGGGAGCCGGGGCCGTCGCCGTCCTCGAAGTTGACCGAGTTGACCACGCACCGCCCGCCGAGCATCTCCAGCCCGGCCTCGATCACCGCCGGCTCGGTCGAGTCCAGCATGATCGGCAGCGTGGAGGCGGTGGCGAACCGGCCGGCCAGCTCCCGCATGTCACGGGTGCCGTCGCGGCCCACGTAGTCGACGCACAGGTCCAGCAGGTGCGAGCCGTCGCGGGCCTGGCTGCGGGCGATCTCCACGCAGGCCTGCCAGTCCCCGGCCAGCATCGCCTCGCGGAACGCCTTGGAGCCGTTGGCGTTGGTCCGCTCCCCCACCATGAGCACGCTGGCGTCCTGGGCGAACGGCACGTGGTGGTAGATCGAGGCGACGCCCGGCTCCCGGCGGGGCTCGCGCGGGCCGGGGCGCGCGCCGTGCAACCGCTCGGCGACCACCCGGATGTGCTCCGGGGTGCTGCCGCAGCAGCCGCCGACGAGCGAGACGCCATACTCGGTGACGAAGCGTTCGAGGGCGTCGGCCAGCTCCACGGGGGTGAGCGGATAGACCGCCCCGTCGGCGGTCAGCTGCGGCAGGCCCGCGTTGGGCATCACCGACAGCGGCACCCGGGCGTGCCGGGAGAGGTAGCGCAGGTGCTCGCTCATCTCGGCCGGGCCGGTCGCGCAGTTCAGCCCGATCAGGTCCACCCCGAGCGGCTCGATGGCGGTCAGCGCGGCGCCGATCTCGCTGCCCAGCAGCATGGTGCCGGTGGTCTCGACGGTGACGTGGCAGATCAGCGGCACCGTCCGGCCGGCCTCCGCCATCGCCCGCCGCGACCCGACCACCGCCGCCTTCACCTGGAGCAGGTCCTGACAGGTCTCGACGATCAGGGCGTCCGCGCCGCCGGCGATCAGGCCGGCGGCGTTCTCGGCGTACGCGTCGCGCAGGGTCGCGTAGGCGGCGTGCCCGAGGGTGGGCAGCTTGGTGCCCGGGCCGATGGAGCCGAGCACGAACCGGGGACGCTCCGGCGTGGCGTACGCGTCGGCGGCCTCCCGGGCGATCCGCGCCCCCGCCTCGGACAGCTCGCGGATGCGGTGCTGGATGTCGTACTCGCCGAGGTTGGCCAGGTTGGCCCCGAAGGTGTTGGTCTCGACGCAGTCCGCGCCGGCGGCGAGGTACGCCTCGTGCACCCCGCGCACCACGTCGGGCCGGGTCACGTTGAGGATCTCGTTGCAGCCCTCGTAGCCCTCGAAGTCGTCCAGGGTGAGGTCGGCCGCCTGCAGCATCGTGCCCATGGCGCCGTCGGCGATGAGGATCCGGTCTGCCAGCACGTCGAGCATTGAGGTCCGCACGGGTTCAGGTTAGTGCCGCGGCGACCCGACGCGTTCCCCCGTGCCGGCCTTCCCACATTCTGTCAGCGGGATCACGCTGTCCGGTTCGTCACGTTCTGAGCGGCTGGGGGCGGGCCCGACCGGCGCGGCCGACGGGCCGCTTCCCGCCCCGGCACGTAGGCTGGCGGACGTGAAGGACTACAGCAAGAGCACCGCGCCCGGCGGGCGGACGGCCGGGTACGGTCCCGGCACCGTCCCCGACGAGCAGGGTGAGGTGACGGCGTGACCGAGTTCGACGGACTGCCGGTGCTGCGGTCCCCCGTGGCGATCGCCGCGTTCGAGGGTTGGAACGACGCCGCCGACGCGTCCACCGCCGCCGTCGAGCACCTGGAGCAGGTGTGGCAGGCCCGGCAGATCACCGAGCTTGACCCGGAGGAGTTCTACGACTTCCAGGTCAGTCGCCCCACCATCACCATGGCCGAGGGCGAGACCCGCAGGGTGGAGTGGCCCACCACGCGCTTCATGGTGGCCAGCCCCGAGGGCACCGAACGCGACGTGGTGCTGATCCGGGGCATCGAGCCGAGCATGCGGTGGCGCACCTTCTGCGAGCAGGTGCTCGAGATCTGCCACAGCCTGGAGGTCGAGCGGGTGGTCGTGCTCGGCGCCCTGCTGGCCGACGTGCCCTACACCCGGCCCCTGCCGATCAGCGGCAGCGCCTCCGACGCGCAGGCCGCGCAGCGCTACCAGCTCACCCCCACCCGCTACGACGGACCGACCGGGATCGTGGGCGTGCTGCACGACGCCTGCAACCGCGCCGAGGTCGACGCGGTCTCGTTCTGGGTGCACGTGCCGCACTACGCCAACAACCCGCCCTGCCCGAAGGCCACCCTCGCCCTGCTGCACCGGGTCGAGGAGGTGCTCGACCTGCCGGTGCCCATGTCCGACCTCGCCGAGGAGGCCGCCGAGTGGGAGCAGCGGGTGCGCAGCGCCGCCGAGCAGGACGCCGAGCTCGGCGAGTACGTGCGCGAGTTGGAGGAGCGCGTCGGCGACGCGGGCATCACCCCGCTGACGGGCGACGAGATCGCCCAGGAGTTCGAGAAGTACCTGCGCCGCCGCGGCGGCTCCGCCGGCCCGACCGCCGGCTCCTGGTAGCCCTCTCCCCCGCGCACTAGGGCCCCGGACGTGTTGTCCGGGGCCTTCCGCGTGTCCGGGGTGGCGCCGTCACCACCTCTACGGCATCCTAGGAACCTAGCTGTGATCGAGGAGGCGGGCATGCAGATCAATCCGGGGGCTGCCGAGTTCCCGCACCGGCAGATCGCCGCGCAGCTCAAGACCCAGATCCGTCGCGGCGACTGGGGGCCGGGCGAGCGGCTGCCGTCCATCCCGGCCATCGCCGAGATGTTCGGCGTGGCGAAGCAGACCGTGCAGCGCGCCGTCGACCAGCTGCGGGTCGAGGGCATCCTGATCACCAAGCCCGGCTCCGGGACGTACGTCCGGGGCACCCGGCGGCGGCTCAACCGGCTCTCCCGTGGCCGCTACGGCGGCTTCCGCGGCTACCACACCGACCTGGCGGCGCGGTACCGGCAGCAGCTCGTCTCGGTCGGCCGGGCCCCCGCCCCGCCGGAGGTGGCCGACGCGTTCGGGGTGGCCGACGGCACCGAGCTGCTCTGCCGCCGTCACCTCGTGCGCACCGAGGACTCGCCGGTCGAGGTGGGCGCCTCGTGGTTCCTGCCCGCCGACACCGCCGGCACCTCCCTGGAGCGCGCCGAGGCGTTCGGCCGGCCGCTCTACCAGGAGGCCGAGGAGGCCACCGGCCGGCGGTACGTGTCGGCCACCGACACGATCAGCGCCCGCCAGCCCAGCCGGGAGGAGGCGGAGATCCTCCAGATCCGCCCCGACACGCCGGTGCTGCACCTGCTGCACGTCGCGTACGACGGCCACCGCAAGCCGATCGAGGTCGCCCAGGCCACCTGGCCCGGCCCCGTCACCACGCTGACCGAGGAGTACCGGATCCCCGCCCCCGCGCCGGACCCGGAGCCCGACCCGGGTCTCGTCCTGGGCTGACGAACCGCTCGACCACCTGGCCGCCCTGACGGACCAGCGACCGCCTGGCCCCCTGACGGACGGGCGATCAGCCCAGCAGCCGCCCCTTCGCGGCGCTGAACTCCGCGTCGGTCAGGGCGCCGTCCCGGTGCAGCCGCGCCAGCCGCTCCAGCTCCGCCGCCAGCTCGGGCCCCCGGTACGCCGGTTGAGCCGGCGGTGCCGGGGTTCGCGGTTGCCGGTTCTCCTGGATGTCGAGGATCGAGGGGTCCTCGGGCAGGTAGTGGACCGTGACCGCGTCACCCGTCCGGGGCAGGTCGTATCCCGGGTAGAAGCGGCTGGCCGTTCCGCTCCACTCACGGCCGTCGACGGTGAACTGGACGTTCAGCCGCAGCTCGGGGTCGTCGCCGTACATCCGGCCGGTCTGCTCGACGCCGATGATCAGGCCGGGTGTCGGCCGGCCCCGGGCGGCCAGCGCGGCGGCGCGCTCCCCGGCTCGTCGCTCCAGGTCGAGCTGCCGGCCTCGCCACCGCCCGTGCAGGACGACCGAGAGCACGGCGACCGGGGACGTCGCCACGATCACCAGCAGCAGCACGCCCGACCGGTTCGCCCAGTACCCACCGAGCAGGCCGGAGCCCGCGCAGACCCACATCACCAGGCCGAACGGCAGCCGGCCGGCCGTGCCGCCCCGGTTGGCGACGCCACCGGCCCAGCTCAGGGCGGCGATGGCGAGCAGCAGGCCCCCGACGATCCGCAACGCCGAGCCCGCGCTCTCCTGGCGGGCCCGTTCCTGCAGGGTGATGCCGTCGACGAGCAGCCGACCCGCGACCAGGGTGAGAAGCGCGGCGCAGGCGAGCGCGGCGAGCCGGCCGGGATCGAGGCGGCGGGCGGCCGAAGTGTCCATCGCGGCATCGTAGCCGTGAGCGTCACCACGAGTGCGCCGTCACGGCGGGCACGATCCCGTGCCGCGGCGGGACCGGCCCGGCGTGCGGCGAGGGTTGGGTGTCGGGTCAGAGGCGGATGCCGAGGAGGGCGTCCAGGGTGTCGGCGAAGAGGGCGGGTGCGGCCGGGTCCTCGGCGGCGCCGGCGAGGGTCGCCTCGGCCCACTCGTCGGCCAGCGCGATGGCGCCCGGCGAGTCGAGGTCGGCGGCGAGGCGGGCGCGTACGCCGGCCAGGAAGGCCGCCCCCGACGGGCCGGCGGGCGCGGCGGCGGCCCGCCGCCAGCGGGCCAGCCGCTCCTGCGCGGTCGCGAGCAGCTCGTCGGTCCAGGCGCGGTCGGCGCGGTAGTGCCCGCAGAGCAGGGCCAGCCGGACCGCCATCGGGTCGACCTGGTCGGCGCGCAGCCGGGAGACGAAGACCAGGTTGCCCCGCGACTTCGACATCTTCTCGCCGTCCAGGCCGATCATGCCGGCGTGTACGTAGTGGTCGGCGAACGGCGCGACACCGGTGAGCCGCTCGGCGTGCGCGGCGGAGCACTCGTGGTGCGGGAAGATCAGGTCGTTGCCGCCGCCCTGCACGTCGATCCGGTCGCCGAGCAGGTTGAGCGCGATGACCGCGCACTCGATGTGCCAGCCGGGGCGGCCGGGGCCCAGGTCGCCGCCCGGCCAGGACGGCTCGCCCTCGCGGGCGCCGCGCCACAGCAGCGGGTCGAGCGGGTCGCGTTTGCCGGCCCGGTCGGGGTCGCCCCCGCGCTCGGGGAAGATCTCCAGCATCTGCTCGCGGGTCAGGTTGGACTCGTAGCCGAACCGGGGCGCGGCGGCGATGTCGAAGTAGACGTCGCCGGTGCCGTCCTCCAGGCGGTACGCGGCCCCGTCCTTGAGCAGCACGAGGACCTTCTCGGCGATGTCGGGGATGGACTCGACCGCACCGACGTAGTGCGCCGGCGGGATGATCCGCAGCGCCTCCATGTCCTCCCGGAACAGCGCCGTCTCGCGCATCGCCAGAACCTTCCAGTCCTCGCCGTCGCGCTCGGCCCGCTCCAGCAGCGGGTCGTCGATGTCGGTGACGTTCTGCACGTAGCGCACGTCGAGGCCGGCGTCGCGCCACATCCGCTGCACCAGATCGAAGGTGATCATGGTGGCGGCGTGGCCGAGGTGGGTGGCGTCGTACGGGGTGATGCCGCAGACGTACATGGTCGCGGTGCCCGACGGATCGCTCGGCTGGAGGCCCTGCCGCGCCGAGTCGAACAACGCGAGCGGCTCGCCCCTGCCCGGCAGCCGCGGCACCTCGTGTCCCGCCCAAGAGTCCATGATTGTCAGCCTAACCAGCCGCCGGCGCGCGACACGGCCACCCCACGGGTGATCATCACGACAGCGACGAGAGCGCCGGTGCCGACTCGACGCCCGGCCCGTTCGGGCGCGCCGGGCCCGCCCCGCCGGGCGCCACCCCGCCCGCCCGGTGAGGGCGGCGCGTCACATGGGGGGCCAGGGCACCGCCGGCCAGTCCTGCGACGGCTGCGGGAAGCGGCCGGTGTGCCGCAGCCGGTCGACCCGGGCGGCCAACTCGGCGATCTCGCCGAGGGTGAGGTGGTCGGCGAGTTCCGCGCCGAGCGCACCGGAGAGCTGGCCGGCGAGCGCGTCGAGCATCTCCACGGCGTCCGGCGGGAGGGGCCGGCCAGCCCAGCCCCAGAGCACCGTGCGGAGCTTCTCCTCGATGTGGAAGCTCACCCCGTGGTCCACGCCGTAGATCCGGTCGTCCGGCCCGACCAGGACGTGGCCGCCCTTGCGGTCGGCGTTGTTGATCACCGCGTCGAGCACCGCGAGCCGGGCCAGCCGCGGGTCGTCGGCGTGGGCGAGCGCGTAGGGCGTGCCGTCGTCGTCGCGGGCCGCGGCGATCGGGAACCAGCGCGGCGGCAGCGCGTCGGCCGGCACGAACCCGACCAGCGGCTCCGCGTCCTCGGGCTCGTCGATCCAGAGCTGGCACGACCCCGGCCCGAACGGGCCGTCGCGCAGCACGGTCGGCGGTACCAGGTCCCACCCGGTGGCCCGGGAGACCACGTACGCGGACACCTCCCGGCCGGCCAGCGTCCCGTCCGGGAAGTCCCACAGCGGGCGCTCGCCCCGCACCGGCTTGTAGACGCACCGCGCGGTCACCCCGTCGAGCGTCAGGACGCCGCGCAGGGTGGTGTTGGAGGCGTCGACGAGCCGCCCCTCGAGGTCGAGCCGGCCGTCGCGGAGCAACCGGAGCGCGGCGTCGCCGTCCTGTCGGGGCTGGAGTTCCGACGAGGTCACCGGTGATAACCGTTGTGGCGCGGGCAGAGGTGACCCGCCGGATCCAGCGGCTGCCCGCACAGCGGGCAGGGCGGGCGGCCGGCGTTGACCACCCGCCGGGCCCGCTCGATGAACTGGCGGGTCGCCTCGGGGGTCAGCCGCACCCGGAGCCGGTCGAGGTCGTCGTCCGGCTCCTCCTCGTCGTCGTCCTCGTCGTCGTCCGGCTCGCCGAGCTCGACCTCGACCTCCGCCTCGCCGGCGGCGATGGCCTCGATCACCACGGTCGCGGTGTCGACGTCGAAGGCGAGCCCGAGCGTGCCGACCCGGAACTCCTCGTCGACCGGCGTGTCCAGCGGGTCGTTGTCGCCGACGGCGGCCACCGGCTCGGGCAGTTCCACACCGAACCGGCGCTGCGCCTCGGCGAGCAGCTCCTCGAGCTTCTCGGCGAGCAGCGACACCTGGACCTTCTCCAGCGCGACGCTGACCAGCCGGCCTCCGCCGCGCGCCTGGAGGAAGAACGTGCGCTCCCCGGGCGGCCCGACGGTCCCGGCGACGAACCGCTCCGGCGGTTCGAAGGCGTGCACCTGGTGGGTCATACCCACGACCCTATCCGGCGCGCCGTGGCGCCGCGTACCCCACCGACGCGAATCGCCGCGCGCCCGCCACGCCCGCCGCGCCCGGCGATCCGGCGCTCGGCGCCGGGCGTGGCGGCCGGCCGCCGCCGGCCCGTCACCGGCCCGCCCCCGCGCCGCCGCCCACCGCCGCGTCGGAGTCGGCCGCGCCGGCCGCCCGGGCCGCCCGGCGGCGCCGTTTGCGCGGCGGCGGCACCAGGGCGGTCAGGTCGCCGCCGGTGTCGTTGAGCCGCACCAGGAACGGCCGCAGCGGGGTGTAGCGGATCGCCGTCACCGACGCGGGGTCGGCCACGATCCGCTGGAACAGGTCCAGGTGCACGCCGAGCGCGTCGGCCACGATGGCCTTGATCACATCGCCGTGGCTGCAGGCCAGCCAGACCGCCTCGGGGCCGTGCTCCGCGGTGACCCGGGCGTCCCAGGAGCGGACCGCGGCGACCGCCCGCGCCGCCATCGCCGCCATCGCCTCCCCCTCGGGGAAGACCGCGGCGCTCGGGTGCTGCTGGACCACCGGCCAGAGCGGCTCCTTGGCCAGCTTCTTCAGCGGCTGGCCCTCCCAGGTGCCGTAGCCGCACTCGATGAGGCCCTCCTCCAGCACCGGGTCGGCCCCGGGCAACGCCAGCTCCAGGGTCTGCCGGCAGCGGATCAGCGGGCTGGTCACCACCGCCGCCAGCGGCACCCCCCGCAGCCGCTCGCCCACGGCGGCGGCCTGCGCCCGGCCGGTGTCGTCCAGTTCGACCGGCTGGCGGCCGGCCAGCCCGCCGTCCGCGTTCGCGGTCGTCCGGCCGTGTCGCAGAAGCAGAAGGGTCGCCACGGTCACCACCCTATGGCCCCGTGCCCGCGCGCGTGCGCGGCGTGCGCGCGGCGTGGCCGCGTTCGCCGCGACGGTGGTGGCAAACGGCGTTGCCGGTCTGGCAAGGTGGCGGTATGGACGACGATCTCGATGAGGCGCTTGGCGCGGTGGGTCCCCGGCTCCGCGCGCTGCGCCGGCAGCGCGGGACGACGCTGGCCGACCTGTCGGCAACGACCGGCATCTCGGTGAGCACCCTGTCCCGGCTGGAGTCCGGCGCCCGCCGGCCGACCCTCGAACTGCTGCTCCCCCTGGCCAAGGCCCACGGGGTCACGCTCGACGAACTCGTCGGCGCCCCGCCGACCGGCGACCCGCGCATCCACCTGCGCCCCGTCACCCGGCACGGCATGACGATGCTGCCCCTGACCCGCCGGGCCGGCGGCATCCAGGCGTACAAGCTGGTGATCCCGGCGAGCAGCGCCCGGCGGGAGCCCGATCCGCAGACCCACGAGGGCTACGAGTGGCTCTACGTCCTCAACGGGCGGCTGCGGCTCGTCCTCGGGGCGCAGGACCTGGTGCTCTCCCCCGGCGAGGCGGCCGAGTTCGACACCCGCGTGCCGCACTGGTTCGGCGCCGCCGACCCCGAGCCGGTCGAGTTCCTCAGTCTGTTCGGCACGCAGGGCGAGCGCGCCCACCTGCGCGCCCGGCCCCGGGCGGCGCCACCCGGGGAGAGCGACCGGCGGTGAGCCCGCCCGGCGGCGACGGCCCCGCACACGGGCCGGCCCCCGCCCGGCCGGCGCGGCAGGCGGGGGTCGGCACGGCCCGCGGCGGTCGGTCAGGTGGCGCTGATGGTCCCGGTCATCAGCAGGGCCAGCACCAGGGTGCCCAGCGCGACCCGGTACAGCACGAAGACGTACAGGGTGTGGTGCGCGACGTAGCGCAGCAGCCAGGCGATGGCCGCGTACCCGACGCCGAAGGCGATGATCGTGGCGACGACCATCTGGGCGACGCTCGGCACCGAGGTGCCGGGGGCCGCCGGCTCGAAGACGTCGCCGACGCTGAAGACCCCGGACATGACCACCGCCGGGATGGCCAGCAGGAACGAGTACCGCGCCGCCGCCTCCCGGGTGAGGCTGAGCAGCAGCCCGGCGGTCAGCGTGCCACCCGAGCGGGACACGCCGGGGATCAGCGCCATCGCCTGGGCGAAACCCATCACCACGCCGTCGCGCATCCGGAAGTTCTCCAGGGTGCGGGTCTGCCGGCCCCAGTACTCGGCGAACGCGAGCACGAACGCGAAGACGATCAGCGTGGTGGCCACCACCCAGAGGTTGCGCCCGGCCGTGCGGATCTGGTCCTTGAACACGAAGCCGAACAACCCGATCGGGATCGAGCCGACGATCACGTACCAGCCCATCCGGTAGTCGAGGCTGGAGCGGACCGACTTGTCCCGGATGCCGACCAGCCACGTCCGGGTGATTCGCCAGATGTCCTTGGCGAAGTAGATCAGCACCGCCGCCTCGGTGCCCAGCTGGGTGACCGCGGTGAACGACGCCCCGGCGTCGCGGTCGAAGAAGATCGCCGAGGTGATCCGCAGGTGCCCCGACGAGCTGACCGGCAGGAACTCGGTCAGTCCCTGGACGATGCCCAGGACGATGGCCTCGACCCAGGTCACTCGCCGACTCCCGAGAGGTCCAGCGCCTCGGCGACGGTACGCAGGGTCTGCACGCCACTGTCCCGGTCCGCCGCGAACAGCGTCACCGACAGGGTGGTGACGCCGGCGGCGGCGTACTCGCGCATCCGCTCGGCGATGCGCTCCTTCGGGCCCAGCAGCGAGGTCCGGTCGATGAACTCCATCGGCACCGCGGCGGCGGCGTCGCGCTGCCGCTTGGCCAGGTAGAGCTCCTGCACCTCGCGGGCGGCGTCGCCGTAGCCCATCCGGGTGGCGAGCTGGTTGTAGAAGTTCTGCTGCCGGCTGCCCATGCCGCCCACGTAGAGCGCCGCGTACCAACGCACCAGCTCGGCGCAGGAGGCGATGTCGTCGCCGACGACCACCGGCACCGACGGAACCACGTCGAAGCCGGCCAGCTCCCTGCCGGCCTTCGCCCGCCCGGCGCGCACCGAGGCGAGCTGCTCCTCGGCGAACTCGGGGGCGTAGAAGACGGCCAGCCAGCCGTCGGCGATCTCCCCGGCCAACTCCAGGTTCTTCGGGCCGACCGCGGCGAGGTAGATCGGGATGTGCTCGCGCGGCGGGTGGAAACCCAGCCGCAGCGCCTTGCCGGGGCCGTCGGGCAGCGGCAGCGTGTAGAACTCGCCGTCGTAGGCGACCTCCTTGCGGGCGACGGCCAGCTTCACGATGTCCACGAACTCGCGGGTCCGGGCGAGGGGCTTGCCGAACCGGACGCCGTGCCAGCCCTCGGAGACCTGCGGGCCGGACACCCCCAGGCCGAGCCGGAACCGCCCGCCGGAGAGCGCGTCGATGGTCGCCGCGGTCATCGCGGTCATCGCCGGGGTGCGGGCGGGGATCTGCATCACCGCGCTGCCCACGTCGATCCGTTCCGTCTGCCCCGCCATCCAGGCGAGCATGCTCGGCGAGTCGGAGCCGTAGGCCTCCGCCGCCCACACCACCGAGTAGCCGAGCCGGTCCGCCTCCTGGGCGAGAGCCAGGTGATCGGCCGGCGTGCTCCACGCCGTCTGGTATCCGAGGCTGAGCCCGAGTCGCACTAGGTCCTCCCCCATCCGCACCACAGGTCGCATCAGGTTACGCAATGCCGGAGGACGCCTCGATCACCGGCTCACCGCTGCCCGCGAGCGACCCGGGCGGTCGGAAACACGACGCGCCCGGCAGACTTGACGGCAGCGAGGATGTCCGTGCGGGCCGGATCCAAATAAGGTTCACCCATGCAACAGCGACCGCTCGGCCGAAGCGGGCTGGCGGTTTCCCGGCTCGCGCTCGGCACCATGACGTGGGGCCGGGACACCGACGCCGACGACGCGGCCGCCCAGCTGAAGGGTTACCTCGACGCGGGCGGCAACCTGATCGACACCGCCGACGTCTACGGCGACGGCGACGCCGAGTCGGTGATCGGGTCGCTGCTGGGCACCCTGGTGCCGCGCGACGAGCTGCTGATCGCCACCAAGGCGGGGCTGCGACCGGGCAGCGGCCGGCGTCGCGACGGGTCCCGGGGGCACCTGCTGCGGACGCTGGACGCCTCGCTGCGCCGGCTCAACACCGACCACGTCGACCTGTTCCAGGTGCACGGCTACGACCCCGACACCCCGCTGGAGGAGACCCTCGCGGCGCTGGACCACGCGGTCGCCAGCGGCCGGGTCCGCTACGTCGGGGTGTCGAACTTCTCCGGCTGGCAGACCGCCCGGGCGGCCGCCTGGCAGGCCGCCTGGCCGGGCCGCGCCCCGGTGGTGGCCGCGCAGGTGGAGTACTCGCTGCTGGAGCGGGGCGTGGAGCGGGAGGTGCTGCCCGCGTGCGAGGCCCTGGGGCTGGGCGTGCTGCCCTGGTCGCCGCTGGGCCGCGGGGTGCTCACCGGCAAGTACCGGCACGGCCGGCCGGCCGACTCGCGGGCGGCCTCGCCCCACTTCGAGCGGTTCGTCGCCACCTACCTCGAGCCGCGCTGCTCCAGCATCGTGGAGGCGGTCGCGACCGCGGCCGGCGGGCTGGGGGTCTCGCCGCTGGAGGTGGCGCTGGCCTGGATCCGCGACCGGCCCGGGGTGGTGGCGCCGATCCTCGGCGCGCGGACGGTCGGGCAGTTGCTCGGCGCGCTCCAGGTCGAGCGGATGACCCTGCCGGAGGAGATCACCACCGCGCTGGACGACGTGTCGGCCGTGCCGGTCGGCTACCCGGAGCGCGACGGCTGACCCGTCACCGCGCCCGTCGTGCGACGCGGCGCCCGCGCCGGTCCGGCGGGGCGCCGTCGGCTCAGGCCGCCGGTCGCCGGCCGGGGATGTCGCGTACGGCGGTGAGGAAGCGCGCCTGGTCGTCGCGGGTCGCCGGGTTGACGATCCGGATCCAGGAGCCGTCGTCGAACACGATGGTGGACGGGAACTGCATGAGGCGGGCGGCGCCGTGGTCGCAGTCGATCCGGGCGACGCGCCGCCGCTCGACGCTCCAGAGCACCTGGGGACGCCGGCGGTCCTCGCGACCGGGGTCGGGACGGCGGCCCATCCGCAGCAGGTGCAGGTGGGTGTCGGTGACCACGAGCGGCGTGCCGGTGTAGCGCTCCAGGAAGAGCAGCAGGCTGCCGGCGAGCGTGGCGAGGTCGCCGCTGAAGACGTACCGCCGCCGGTAGGCGATCTCCGCGAGCTGGTCGGCCAGCGGCCGGTAGCGGCTGAGCCGGAACAACGCCCGGAACGCCTCCTGCTGCGGGGTGAGCGGCACCGGCTGCCGCGGCTCGGCGGCCTGCCCCGGACCCGGTCGGTCGACCTCCGTCGGCTCCGGGACGCCGGCGGCGAGGACGGCGGCCTTGCCCGGCAGCAGCAGGACGCCCGCGACGATCCGCACCGGCGTCATCACGGCGTCCACCCACGCGACCGGGTTGACGATGTTGAGCAGCCCGAACAGCGCGCGCGGGTCGAGCGCCTCGGCCAGTTCCGCGTTCACCCGGTCGGCGAGCTGGCTGCCGGCCCGGTGGTTCTCGGGGGCCCGCACCGGTGCCAGGCCGACGTAGCGGACCTCCTCGTCGGGCAGCAGCGGCGCGACCAGGGCGCGCTCCGGCTCGTCGCTGGTGCGCAACCCGTCGCGCAGCTCGCTGGCCTTGTCCCGGGCGGCCCGCGCCCCGCCGAGCACCGCGTCCGTCAGCCGGCCGAGTCGCCCCCGTCCACCGGTCATCCGTCGCCCCCTCGATCGCCCCGCACCGGCCGGCCGGTCGCTCCGCCGGCTGCTGCCCGAAGACATTCTGGTCGATCCACTCGGCGTCGCCTCCAGTCGCCGTACCGCCGGCCCGCCGCCGTCGGTGTCAGGCATGCCGTTCCTCCCCGATTCGCCCGGCGGGACGCCGATACGATCATGCGGTCGCCGGTCACCGCCCCGGGCCGGTGCCGCCGCACGGGAGGTTGTCATGTCTGACGCGCTGTCCGCGATCGACGCCCTCGCCGGACGGCTCGCCGACATCGAACGCCGCCTCGCCGGGGTCAAGACCGACCCGGACGCGCCGAGCGGCACCGCCACCGACGGGAGCGGACTGGCGCCCACCGACGAGAGCGGGCTGGCGTCCGCGACCGGCGACGCCACCGGCGAGCTCACCGACCTGAGCCTCGCGGCGACCGCGCCGCGCGCCGAGGACCTCGCGGCGGTGGTGCCGGCCGCCCACCGGCAGGCCAGGGCGGCGGCGACCGGGCAGCCCAACGAGCACGCCGAGGGCCTCGCCGCCACCCTCGGCGCGGGCCTGAACGGGATCTTCGGCACTTCCGGCGACCCTGCCCCGCCGGGCCGCGTGGAGGGGGCCGTGGGGCGGCTCGACGGCCGCCTCCCGGGGCCGCCGGCATGACCTCGCCGGGCTGGTCGGACATCGTCGCCCGGCTCCACGACGCGCTGTCCCGCTGCGACCGCGACACCGATTTGGAACTCGCCGCCGGGCCCCGCCGGCTGCACATCATGGTGCGCCGGGACACGGTCCGGGGGGTGTGCCCGGCCTACGACGAGCGGCACCTCGCGGAACTCGGCTGGCGGCCGCCACGGGGTGCCGGCGGCTGGTGGTACGAGACGCCCCGCACCGCCGAGGGCCTGCGCTGGTGGAGCGGGTTCGTGGCGCGGACCGCCGCCGCGGTGCTCACCACGCAGCCGGGCGCGCTCTCCTGCCAGGTCCTGCCGCCCACCGGGCCCCGGGTGCGGCCCGAACCGACCGTGCCGCCGGCGCCGCGCCCCTGACCCGAGCCGGCTGCCCCGCCGGTGTCCGTGCCGGCCGCCCGTGCCCGGCCCCCAGCCAACCGCTCCGCCGCCCCGGCCGCGCCGGCTGCCCCGCAGCCGCCCGCGCGGTGGACGCCGGAGCGGACCCGCCCGACCGACGACGGGACCGAACCGGCCGTCGGGTAGGGGGCGGGCGCCGGGCCGCCAGCTGCGGCGGCGGGCCACCACGCGGCACCCCGGTGGGGCAGGTCACACCGGGAGCCCCGGGTCACCGGCGAGGGGGTGGCGAACGGCCGCCGAGCTGGGCAGCATAGGGCTCATGGACTACGAGTACGCGCCGCTGCGGTTGCCGCCGAACGTCGACCGGTTGACCGCCGCGGCGCAGTTGGCGATCCAGGCGGAGTTCTCCGGGTGGGAGTTGGCCCGGGTGCGGCTGTTCCGCGACGGCACGCGGCAGGTGGTGCTGCGCCGCCGGCGGGTGAACCAGCCGCAACCGGGGCTGTCGTACTGACCGGCGGCGCCGCGAGCGGCACGCGGACGCCCCGGGGCCCGGCCGGACGGCCGGCCCCGGGGCGTCGCCGCCTAGTGGGCGTGGTCGTGCTCCTCGTCGAGCTCCATGAACGGGTGCTCGTCGAGCCGGCCGACCAGCCGGTCGTCGGCCGCCGGCTGGAACGGGCCGACCGGGTCGTCGTCGTCGAAGGCCTCCAGGTCGACCGGGGTGCCGACCTCGCTGACCATGACCACCCCGTCGAGCGGCTCCAGCTCCGGCACGTCCAGCGCGCCGAGCGAGCCGTCGCCGCTCTGGAGCAGCTCCAGCACCGCCTCGCCGACCCCCTCGACGGGCGCCGACTCCTCGTCGGCCGGGGTCCCCTCCCGGCGGGCGGCCTCGGCCACCCGGATCAGCGCCGACACGCTCGGCACCCGGTAGTCGCGCCGCTGGCGCACCGAGATGACCCGCGGGTGCGGGTCGGTGGCCTCGACGCCCTCCCCGCCGCCGAAGCGCTGGTCGGCCTCGTCCGCGTCGATCGACTCGACGTCCCACGGGGTGACCTCGCCGAAGGCGTCCAGGAGTTGCTCGTCGTACGCGTAGGAGGCGTTGTTCAGCGCGACGTACGCCTGCCAGACGTCGTCGTCGTCGACGCGGCCCTGCGCGGCGCGAACGGCGGCCAGGTGGTGGCGGGCCGCATCGATCACGCGCTCGAGGGCGGCGTCCAGCTCACCGTGCTGGTCGGTCATGTGGGTCAGTCCCTTCACGATGGGGAGGTTCCCCGCCGGAACAGTGGTGTTCCGGACGGGGGCTAGCAGGTGCGGAGGAACCGGTCGAGTACCCGCACGCCGAACTGTAGTCCGTCCACCGGAACCCGCTCGTCGATGCCGTGGAACAGCGCGGAGAAGTTCAGGTCGGCGGGCAGCCGCAGCGGCGCGAAGCCGAAGCAGCGGATGCCGAGCTGCGAGAACGCCTTGGCGTCGGTGCCGCCGGAGAGCATGTACGGCACCGGCCGGGCGCCCGGGTCCTCCGCGCGCAGCGCCGCCGACATGGCGTCGACCAGGTCGCCGTCGAACGTCGTCTCCAGCGCGGGCTGGCGCTGGATGTACTCGATGACGATGTCCGGGCCGACCAGCTCGCGCAGCTGCCGCTCCAGCAGCTCCGACTGCCCCGGCAGGCTGCGGCAGTCGATGGTGGCGGTGGCGCGGCCGGGGATGACGTTGTCCTTGTACCCGGCGGCGAGCCGGGTCGGGTTGGCGGTGTTGCGGATGGTCGCGCCGATGATGTTGGCGATCGGCCCGAGCTTGGCGATGGCCGTCTCCGGGTCCTCCGGGTCCAGCTCGATGCCGAGCAGGTCGGAGACCTCCTCGAGGAAGGCCCGGACCGTGTCGGTGACCACCACGGGGAAACGGTGCCGGCCGACCCGGGCCACCGCCTCGGCGAGCGCGGTGACGGCGTTGTCGTCGTGCACCATCGACCCGTGCCCGGGGCGGCCCTTGGCGTGCAGGCGCAGCCAGTCGATGCCCTTCTCGGCGGTCTCGATCAGGTAGAGCCGCTGGTCGTCGTTGACCGAGTAGGAGAAGCCGCCGACCTCGCCGATGGCCTCGGTGCAGCCGTCGAGGAGGTCGCGGTGGCGCTCCACCAGGAAGTGCGCGCCGTAGTCGCTGCCGGCCTCCTCGTCGGCGGTGTACGCGAGCACGATGTCGCGCGGCGGCCGGACGCCGGTGCGCTGCCAGTGCCGGACCACGGCCAGCACCATCGCGTCGAAGTCCTTCATGTCGATCGCGCCCCGGCCCCACAGGTAGCCGTCGCGCAGCTCCCCGGAGAACGGGTGCACCGACCACTCGTCGGCGTCGGCGGGGACCACGTCGAGGTGGCCGTGCACCAGCAGCGCCCCCCGGCTCGGGTCGGCCCCCGGGATGCGCGCGACCAGGTTGGCCCGGCCCGGCGCCGACTCGCGGATGACGGACTCGACACCCACCTCGGCCAGTTTGTCCGCCACGTACTCGGCGGCGGCGCGTTCGCCGGCGCTGGTGTCGTTGTCCCCGGTGTTGGTGGTGTCGATCCGCAGGAGGTCGCGGCAGAGGTCGACGACCTCGTCGGTGGGGTCGGGAAGGGCGGAGGCGGCGTCGCTCGTCATCGGTTCTTCATACCAGCCGAGCGGTCCGCCCCGGTCCCCCCGCCCCGCCGGTGCGGCCGGGGCGGGGCGGGGCC
>NZ_JBPQTP010000046.1:0-48619 GCF_051386395.1 Micromonospora sp. URMC 106 | reverse complement strand
TCGCCCAGCCCGACCCCGCACCTCGCCCAGCCCGGCCCCGCCGCGCGCCTCGCCCAGGCCGCCCCGGTCACGCCCGTCCCGCATCTCGCCCAGGCCGGTCCCGCGTCCTGCCCCGCGATCTTGCACTTTCGGCCCTCAGTATTGCCGTCTATCACCCCTGATGTGGCATTTGGCTGGGGCAGGAACTGCAAGATCGCGGGGGTGGGTAGAGGTAAGGGGCGCTGGGGCGCGAGAGGGCTTTTGCTGGATCTGACAAAAGTTGGCGTCGGATCTGCCGAAGGTATGGACAGGCGGCGCAGAAGGCTCCTACTGTGTCGGACACAACACATCGGCGATACGTCGATGTGAACGAGCCCCGTGAAGAGGTGAGTCCGGTGCGGACGGTCGACCCCCTGCACCTCCAGCTGTTGCGGTTGCTCCGCGACGAGGGGGCGGCGTCCCGGGCCGAGCTGGGCGACCGGTTGCAGATGCCCCGCCCCCGGCTGCTGGCCGAGCTGGAGCGGCTCGTCGGCCTCGGCTACGTCGCCGAGGCGGGGCTGGCCGCCTCCCGGGGCGGTCGCCGCTCCACCCTCGTGGAGCTGAGCCCCCACCTGCGGTTCGCCGCCGTCGACCTCGGCGCCAGCTCGATCGACGTCGAGGTGGTCAACGGCCGCCTGGAGCCGGTCGCCGCGTACGCCGAGGCGGCCGACATCCGCACCGGCCCGAAGGTGACCCTCCAGCGGGTCAACGAGCTGCTGCACAAGGCCAGGGTCGACGGCGCCTACGAGCGGCTCGACGCCGTCGGCATCGGCGTGCCCGGCCCGGTCAGCTTCCGCGACGGCGTCCCGGTCTCCCCGCCGATCATGCCGGGCTGGGACCGGTTCCCGGTGCGCGAGCTGCTCACCCGCGAGCACGGCTGCCCGGCGGTGGTCGACAACGACGTCAACATCATGGCGATCGGCGAGCGGCACGGCGGGGTCGCCCACTCGGTGGACGACTTCCTCTTCGTCAAGATCGGCACCGGAATAGGGTGCGGGATCTACCTCAGCGGCGAGGTCTACCGGGGCACCGACGGCTGCGCCGGGGACATCGGCCACATCCAGGTCGACTCGCACGGCCCGATGTGCTCGTGCGGCAACGTCGGCTGCCTGGAGGCGCTGTTCAGCGGAGCCGCGCTGGCGAAGGAGGCGACCGCCACGGCGCGCAGCGGCGCCTCGCCCGCACTGGCCGAGCGGCTCACCGCCCGGGGCGCGGTGACCGCCCGGGACGTCGCCGAGGGCGCCGGCGAGGGGGACGTCACCTGCATCCAGCTCATCCGCGACGGGGGGCGGCGGGTCGGCGGGGTCCTGGCCGGGCTGGTCAGCTTCACCAACCCGTCGATGATCGTGATCGGCGGCGGGCTGGCCCAGCTCGGGCACATCCTGCTGGCCGAGATCCGCAGCGTGGTCTACCGCCGGTCGCTGCCCCTGGCCACCGGCAACCTTCCGGTCGTCCTGTCCGAGCTGGGGCCCCGCGCCGGCGTCGCCGGCGCCGCCGTCCTGGCCAGCGACGTTGCCTTCGCGGAGGCGTCATGAGCGAGTGTCAGCGAGCGAGTCGTCGGCGCGGTGCCGTGGTGCCTCATGGCGGCGCGGAGCGAAGCGGAGTGCCGGCATGAGCAACCAACCCGAGGAGGCCGCCGTGGCACCCGCTCCGCTGGTCGAGGCCCCCGCCGACGCCGTCGCCGGCGAGGTGGTCCTGCGCCTCACCGACGTGGTCAAGACCTTCCCCGGCGTACGCGCCCTGGACGGCGTGCAGCTCGAGGTGCGCGCCGGCGAGGTGCACTGCCTGCTCGGGCAGAACGGCGCCGGCAAGTCCACCCTGATCAAGGTGCTGGCCGGGGTGCACCGCCCCGACTCCGGGCTGGTGCAGTGGCGCGGCGAGCCGGCGTCCTTCGCCAACCCGCAGGCCGCCATGCGCGCCGGCATCGCCACGATCTACCAGGAACTCGACCTGGTCGAGGACCTGTCGGTCGCGGAGAACACCTTCCTCGGCCACGAGCCGCGTCGGTTCGGCTTCGTCCGCCGGGGTCACATGGCCCGGCGTACCCGGCAGATCCTCGGGCGGCTGGGGCACGCCGAGATCCCGCCCGGGCGGATGGTCCGCGCCCTGCCGGCCGCCGGCAAGCAGGTGGTCAGCATGGCCCGCGCGCTCTCCCACGAGGCACGGCTGATCATCATGGACGAGCCGAGCGCTGTGCTGGCCCACGACGAGGTGGGCAACCTGTTCCGGATCATCCGCGAGCTGACCGCCCAGGGCATCGCCGTCATCTACATCTCGCACCGGCTGGAGGAGATCCGCGAGATCGGCGACCGGGTCACCGTACTCAAGGACGGCCGCACCACGGCGGCGAACCTGCCGGCCCGCGACACCCCGACCCGCGAGCTGGTCAGCCGGATGACCGGCCGCAGCATCGAGTACGTCTTCCCGGACCGCCCGGCCGAGGCGGCCGGCGGCGCGGAGCTGCTCACGGTCGAGGGGCTGACCCGGGCCGGGGAGTTCGCCGACGTGTCGCTCAGCGTCCGCGCCGGCGAGATCGTGGGCATCGCCGGGCTGGTCGGCTCGGGCCGATCGGAGCTGCTGGAGACCATCTACGGCGCGCGCCGCCCCGAGGCCGGCTCGGTGCGGATGGCCGGCAGGGCGCTGCGCCCCGGCAGCGTCGGCGCGGCCGTGAAGGCCGGCATGGGGATGGCTCCCGAGGAGCGCAAGAGCCAGGCGCTGCTGCTCGGCGAGCCGATCTACCGCAACGTCACCCTGGCCACCTTCGGCCGCTACGCCCGCGCCGGCTTCACCGACGTCGGCCGCGAGCGGGCCGAGGCGGACCGGATCGCCGAGAGCCTGGAGCTGCGCCCCCGCGACGTCCGCCGGCCGGTGCGCACCCTCTCCGGCGGCAACCAGCAGAAGGTGGTGGTCGGGCGCTGGCTGCTCGGCGACACGAAGCTGCTGCTGCTCGACGAGCCCACCCGGGGTGTCGACGTCGGCGCCAGGGCGGAGCTCTACCAGGTCATCCGGGGGCTGGCCGCCCGCGGCGTCGGGGTGCTGCTGGTCTCCAGCGAGGTCCCCGAGGTGCTCGGCCTGGCCGACCGGGTGCTGGTCATGCGGGAGGGGCGGGTCGTCCGCGAGGCCCCGGCCGGCGAACTCGACGAGAACACCGTGCTCGACCTCGTCATGGCGGGGTCCCTGATGGAAGGCGCACCGGCATGAGCGAGCGTCAGCGAGCGAATCATCTGTGCAGTGCGGTAGAGGCTCCTGCTGACTCCGAGCGGAGCGAGGTGGCGGCATGAGCGAGCTTCCTACGTCCACCGCGGCGCCGCACCGGGCGGCGCAACTGCCGGCGCAGTCGCCGCCGGTGGACCCGGCGGAGACCGCGGCCGTCGCGAAGGTCTCCACCGCCGGCCGACTCTCCTGGTGGCGGGGCGACGGCGGCGAGGGCGCCCGGCGCAACCTCGGCCTGATCGGCGTGCTGGTGGCGCTCATCGTCATCGGCGCGCTCACCCGCTCCGACCTGTACTCCGACCCGGACTGGGTGTGGGACAACGTCCTGAGCATCCTGAAGCTCGCCGCCGTGGTCGGCGTGGTCACCGTCGGGATGACCTTCGTGATCATCGGTGGCGGCATCGACCTCTCCGTCGGCGCGATCGTCGCGCTGGCCGGGGTCTGGTGCACCACGGTGGCCACCCAGAGCTACGGCGCCGGCGGCATGATCTTCAGCGCCCTCACCGTCGGGCTGGCGGTCGGCCTGGTCAACGGGCTGCTCATCTCGTACGGCCGGCTGGTGCCCTTCATCGCCACCCTGGCGATGCTGGTGGCCGCCCGGGGCCTGGCCGCCGAGATCTCCGACAAGCAGACCCAGGTGTCGGACAACACGTTCATCAACGGCCTGGCCAGCAACAGCCTTCTCGGCATCCCGCTGCTGGTCTACATCCTCGCCGCCGTGGTCGCCGCCGGGTGGGTGCTGCTCAACCGCACCACCTTCGGCCGCCGTACGGTCGCCGTCGGCGGCAACCCGGAGGCGGCCCGGCTCGCCGGCATCAACGTCAAGCGGCACACCGTGCTGCTCTACGCGCTCTCCGGCCTCTGCTGCGGCATCGCCGCCATCATGCTCACCGCCCAGGCCAACTCGGCCCAGGCGGCGATGGCGAACCTCTACGAGCTGGACGCGATCGCCGCCGCGATCATCGGCGGCACGCTGCTCAGCGGCGGGCGGGGCACCATCATCGGTTCCCTGCTCGGGGTGGTCATCTTCGCCACCATCACCAACCTCTTCGCCATCAACGGTCTCTCCACCGAGGCCCAGAACATGGTCAAGGGCGGCATCATCGTCGCCGCCGTCCTGGTCCAGCAGGTCCAGTTCCGCAGCCTCACGCAGTTCCTGGGCCGCAACCGGCTCACCACCACCTGACCCGCACCGCACCGACCAGCACCCGCACCGCGCAGCACCCGCACCGACCAGCACCCGCACCGCGCGGCGTCCAGGCCACCCGAGCGACGGTGGCCGGACCCCGCACGCCCTCTTCCCGCCCTCGCACCGCGAATTCCCTCCACCACCGCGAACCCAGGAGGTCGTCATGACCCAGCACAGTCGCGACGTGTCGCGCCGCCGGCTGCTCTTCGGCGGGGCCGCCGTCGGCGCCGGCGTGCTCCTCGCCGGCTGCACCAGCAACGAGGCCCAGCCGACCGAGGCGCAGACCAAGGCGGCGGGCGCGCCCGGCGGCAACAGCGAGCCCGGCAAGCGGGTGACGATCGGCTTCTCCGCGCCGGCCGCCGACCACGGCTGGATCGCCGCCATCACCAACAACGCCAAGGCGCAGGCCGGCGCGTACTCCGACGTGGACTTCAAGACGGTCGAGGCCGGCGCCGACGCGGCAGCCCAGCGGGCCGCGCTGTCCACGCTGATCTCGCAGAAGCCGGACGTGATCGTGCTGCTGCCGCACGACGGCAAGGAGCTCAACGCGTTCGGCCTGGAGGCGATGAAGGCCGGCATCCCGGTGGTCAACCTGGACCGGGCCTTCCCCGACGCACGGGCGTACCGGCTCCAGATCAAGGGCGACAACTACGGCATGGGCGTGGCCGCCGCCACCTACATGGTCGCGCAGTTCAAGGCCAAGGGCATCAGCAACCCGATCATCGGTGAGATCGCCGGCATGGACGAGCTGGAGCTGACCCAGGAGCGGTCGAAGGGCTTCGTCGACACCCTCACGGCGAACGGCTTCAAGGTCGCGAACCGCCGGGCGGCCCGGTTCACGGCCGACTCCGGGCAGCAGGAGGCGGCGCAGCTGCTCCAGGCCCTGCCGAAGATCGACGCGGTCTGGAACCACGACGACGACCAGGGCATCGGCGTGCTGGCCGCGGTGAGCCAGGCCAACCGCAAGGAGTTCTTCATGGTCGGCGGCGCCGGCTCGAAGAAGGCGATGGAGGACATCCAGGCCGACAACACGGTGCTGAAGGCGACCGTGACCTACAGCCCGTCGATGGCATCCTCGGCCATCTCCCTGGCCCGGCTGATCGCCCAGGGCAAGGGCATGTCCGACCTGGTGGAACTCCAGGTGCCCAAGGAGATCATCCTCGCCTCCGAGACGATCACCAAGGAGAACGCGGGCAACTACCTCAAGCTCGGGTTCTGACACACGGGGGGAGACCCACCTTGTCCACGAAAGACAGGCAACTGCGGGTCGGCATGGTCGGCTACGCGTTCATGGGCGCCGCGCACTCGCAGGCGTGGCGCACCGTGAACCGGGTGTACGACCTGCCGGCGCGGGCCCGGATGGCGCTGATCTGCGGCCGGGACGCCGGGAAGGTGGCCGACGCCGCCGACCGGCTCGGCTGGGAGGCGTACACGACCGACTGGCGCGACCTGGTCGCCCGGGACGACATCGACGTGGTCGACGTCTGCACACCCGGGGACAGCCACGCCGAGATCGCCCTCGCCGCGTTGGCCGCCGGCAAGCACGTGCTGTGCGAGAAGCCGTTGGCCAACACGGTCGCCGAGGCCCGGGCGATGGCCGCCGCGGCGGCCACCGCGCAGGCCGCGGGGGTGCGGTCGATGTGCGGGTTCAACTACCGACGGGTGCCCGCGGTCACGATGATGCGGCAGCTCGTCGCCGACGGGCGGCTCGGGGTGATCCGGCACGTCCGGGCGACGTACCTGCAGGACTGGATCGTGGATCCGCAGTTCCCGCTGGTCTGGCGGTTGCAGCGGGACAGGGCGGGCTCCGGCGCGCTCGGCGACATCGGCGCGCACATCATCGACCTGACCCAGTACGTCACCGGCCGGCGGATCACCGGGGTCAGCGCGGTCACCGAGACCTTCGTCAAGGAGCGGCCGCTGCCGGCCGGGTCGAGCGGGCTGGCGGCCACGGTGGACGGGGCCGCGGTCGACGGCCACGGCGCCGACGGGCACCGCCCCGCCACCGGCGCGGTCACCGTCGACGACGCGGCGGTCTTCGTGGCCCGGCTCGACGGCGGCGTGCTGGCCACGTACGAGGCGAGCCGGTTCGCCACCGGACGCAAGAACTCCCTGCGGGTGGAGATCAACGGTTCGCTCGGCACCGTCGTCTTCGACCTGGAGCGCCTCAACGAGCTGGAGTTCTACGACGCGACGCGGCCGACCGCCGAGCAGGGCTTCAGCCGCATCCTGGTGACCGAGGGCGAGCACCCGTACATGTCCGCCTGGTGGCCGCCCGGGCACATCATCGGCTATGAGCACTCCTTCACCCACCAGATGCGGGACTTCGTCGAGGCGGTCGCCACCGGCACCGACCCGGCCCCCTCCTTCGCCGACGCGTTGCAGGTCCAGTTGGTGCTGGACGCGGTGACCCGGTCGGCGGAACTCGGTTCCTCGTGGACCGAGGTGGAACCGGCGCTGGCCACGGTCGCCGCCTGAGCCACCTCCGGCGCCGACCGGCGAGGGACCGGCCGCGGTTGCGCCCCGCGGTCGGGACGAGGCCGGTGCCGGAGGACGTGCAGCCGGGCCGCGGCCCGGTGGCGCACGAGCAGGACGGTCGTCCGGTGCGGCCGGACCGGGATTCCCCGGTCGCACCGGAGGACCGCCACCACCCGGCGACCCGCCGGGCGCGTGTCCACCACGACGTCCGGTCGGGGCGCGCCGTCGTCCCGACCGGCGGATGCGGGGGAGGCAGGGGCGAGACGCCGACCGACCCTGCCTGCCAGCCCCGTCCGTCCGTAACCGCACCGGGAACCGGGCCGGCGTCGTCGCCGCCGACTTCGTCGCCGGTCCGGTCGGCTCCCCCGGGGCGGCCGGCGGACGGGGCCCATCCGCACAGATCCATATCATTCCGAACAAACTTCTGATATCTATGTAACTCAATGCACGGCTGGTTCCTCCTGACGGGAAGGAGCACCATGCGTACGGGTGTCTGGCTGGTGGGGGCGCGCGGCTCGGTCGCGACCACCAGCGTCGTCGGGGCGCTCGCCCTGCGGGCCGGGCTCGCCGGCCCGACCGGTTGCGTCACCGAGCTGCCCGACCTGCGCGGGCCCGCCCTGCCGGCCTTCACCGACCTGGTCTTCGGCGGACACGACGTCGCGACCACCCCGCTGGCAAAGCGCGCCGAGGCCCTCGCCGCCGCCGGAGTGCTGCCCGCCCGGCTGGTCGCCGCCCTCACCGACGAACTGGCCGCCGTCGAGCGCGCGCTCCGCCCGGCCCCCGCCGGCGGCACCCAGGCCGACCGGGCCGCCGCGACCGTACGCGACCTCACCGAGTTCCGGAGCCGGCACCGGCTGGACCGGGTGGTCGTGGTCAACGTCTCGGCCACCGAACCGGCCGCCCGCCGGCACCCGGCGCACGCCGACCCGGACGCGTTGCCCACCGCGCTCGCCGGACCCGACGAGGTGCTGCCGCCCAGCTCGCTCTACGCGTACGCGGCGGTGCGGGCGGGCTGCCCGTACGTCGACTTCACCCCGTCCACCGGGCTGCGGCTGCCCGCCCTGGCCGCGCTGGCCGCCCAGCGCGGAATCCCGTACGCCGGGCACGACGGCAAGACCGGCGAGACCCTGGTCAAGTCGGTGCTCGCCCCGATGTTCGCGATGCGGCACCTGGCGGTGCGCTCCTGGTCGGGGGTCAACCTGCTCGGCGGCGGCGACGGCGCCACGCTGGCCGACCCGGCCGCCAACGCGGCCAAGGTGGAGAGCAAGCAGCGGGTGCTCGGCGAGACGCTCGGCTACCTGCCGCAGGGCGGCACCCGGATCGAGTACGTCGAGGCGCTGGGCGACTTCAAGACCGCCTGGGACCTGGTCACCTTCGCTGGCTTCCTCGGCACCGGGATGCGGATGGAGTTCACCTGGCACGGCTGCGACTCCGCGCTCGCCGCGCCCCTGGTGCTGGACCTGGCCCGGCTCACCGCCGCCGCGCACGCCGCCGGCCACGCCGGTCCCCTGGCCGACCTCGCCTTCTTCTTCAAGGATCCGCTCGACACGGCGACCCACTCGCTGTCCGAGCAGTGGAACCGGCTCTGCGACTTCGCCCGCCGGCTGCACGCCGGGGGAGGTGCCGATGCCCCGCGTCACTGACCTCGCGGAGCTGGTCCGGGCGCCGGCCGCGCTCTCGGTGCCCGGGGACGTCGTCGCCGGGGCCGCCGCGGCCGGGGCGCTGGGCCGGCGCACGCCCGCCCTGGCCGGCGCGTCCGTGCTGCTCTACTGGGCGGGGATGGCCGCCAACGACTGGGCCGACCGGCGACTGGACGCCGTCGAACGCCCCGAGCGGCCCATCCCCAGCGGCCGGATCGCCCCCGGGACGGCGCTCGGCCTCGCCGCCGGCCTCACCGCCGCCGGGGTCGCGGTGGCCGCCGCCGCCGGGGGCCGGCGCGCCGCCACGGTCGCGGTCCCGCTCGCCGCCGCCGTCTGGGGGTACGACCTGGCGGCGAAGAACACCGCCGCCGGACCGGCCGTGATGGCCGCCTGCCGGGGGCTGGACGTCCTCCTCGGCGCCACCGGCGGACGGGTGCTGCGGGCGCTGCCGGCGGCGGTCACCGTGGCCGCGCACACGTGGACGGTCACCGCGCTGTCCCGCCGGGAGGTCACCGGCGCCGACGCCGCGCTGCCACTGCGTACCCTCGCCGGCACCGCCCTGGTCGCCGCGAGCGCCGCCACCGCTGCGGCACGCCCGGCCCCGGCGGGTCCGCACCGCCACCCCCGCTCCACCACCCGCGTGACGCTCGGCCGCGCCAGCCGGTCGACGGCCGCCGCGCTGCCGGCGCTGCTGGCCGGCTGGTACGCGGCCCGCTACGGGGCGGCCCAGGCCCGGGTGGTGGCCGAGCCCTCCCCCGGCCGGGTGCGGGCGGCGGTGGGGGCCGGGATCACCGGCCTGCCCGCGTTGCAGGGGGCCCTGGCCGCGCGCGCCGGGGCCGGGCTGCTCGGGCTGGCGGTGGCGGCGGCCGCGCCCCTGGGCGCCCGGCTGGCCCGGAAGGTCTCCCCGACATGACCACCCCGCCGCCCTCTGTCGAGCCGGCGCGCGCGGACCCGCCGCCGCAACGTCCCGCGCCGGCGCGCCCGGACCCGCCGCCGCACCCCACGACGCCGCGGTTCGGCTACGGGACGAACGGGTTCGCCAACCACCGGCTCGACGACGCGCTCGCGGTCGTCGCCGACCTGGGCTACCAGGGCGTCGCGCTCACCCTGGACCACGACCACCTCGACCCGTTCGCGCCCGGGCTGGCCGGGCGGGTGGCCGCCGTCGCCCGCCGTCTCGGGGCGCTCGGCCTCGCCGTGGTCGTCGAGACCGGCGCGCGGTACCTGCTCGACCCCTGGCACAAGCACGCCCCGACGCTGCTGCACGACGACCCGGCGCGGCGCGTCGAGTTCCTCCGCCGGGCCGTGCGCGTCGGCGCCGACCTGGGCGCGGAGGCCGTCTCCTTCTGGGCCGGGGTACGCCCCGCCACCGTCGCGCCGGCGACCGCCTGGGACCGGCTGGTCGCCGGCTGTGCCAAGGTGGTCGACGCCGCCGACGCGGCGGGGGTGACCCTGGGCTTCGAGCCGGAGCCGGGCATGCTGGTCGAGGACATCGCCGGCTGGCGGCGGCTGCGCGGCGCGCTCGGCGACCCGGCCCGCTTCGGCATCACCCTCGACATCGGACACTGCCGCTGCCTGGAGCCGCGGCCGGTCCCCGAGTGCGTGCACGAGGTGGCTCCGCACCTGGTCAACGTGCAGATCGACGACATGCGCCGGGGCGTGCACGAGCACCTGGAGTTCGGTGCGGGGGAGATCGACTTCCCGCCGGTGCTGCGCGCCCTCACCGACGCCGGCTACCGGGGACTGGTCGCCGTGGAGCTGCCCCGGCACTCGCACGCCGCCCCCGCCGTCGCCGCCCGCTCGCTCGACTTCCTGCGCGCCGCCGCGAGGGAGGCAGCGCGACGACGACGGTGACGGCAGCCACCGGGCAGCAGCACGAGAGAGGAGACGGGATGACACCGGATTCACTGCGGGCCGCCCTGCGGGGCGTGCCCGATCCCGAATGGCTCGACGCGGCGGTGCGGGCGGTGGCGGCGGAACCGGCGGCGATCGGCCGGTTCTTCCCGGCCGCCGGCCGGCGCTGTGGCCGCCACGACCTGCCCGGGCTGCCCGGCTGGAGCGCCGACGAGGCGGCCCGGGCGCTGCTGCTGACCGCGCTGCCCACCGACCACGCCGCGCACGCCGAGGCCCGCTACCGGCACGGCGACGCCGCCGAGAAGCGGGCCGTGCTCAAGGCCCTGCCGCTGCTGCCCATCGGCGCGGCCGGGGCGCCGCTGCTGCACGACGCGATCCGCACCAACGACACCCGGCTGCTCGCCGCCGCCCTCGGCCCGTACGCCCGGCACCTCGACCCCGCCGCCTGGCGGCAGGCGGTCCTCAAGTGCGTGTTCACGGGCGTGCCGCTGGCCGTGGTGCACGACCTCGACGCCCGTGCCGACGGTGAACTCGCCGCGATGCTCGCCGGGCTGGCCGCGGAGCGGCAGGCCGCCGGCCGCGCCATGCCCGCCGACGCCGTCGCGCTGCTCGACCGGCTCACCTCCGGCTCCGCACCGATCACCGCCAGGGAGGCGTGATGCGCATCTTCGACCCGCACATCCACATGACCTCGCGGACCACGGACGACTACGAGCGGATGGCCGCCGCCGGTGTCCGCGCGGTGGTGGAGCCGGCGTTCTGGCTGGGCCAGCCCCGCACCAGCGCCGCCTCGTTCGCCGACTACTTCGACTCCCTGATCGGCTGGGAGCCGTTCCGGGCCGGGCAGTTCGGGATCCGCCACCACGCCACGGTGGCGCTCAACCCGAAGGAGGCCAACGACCCGCGCTGCCGCCCGGTGCTCGACCTGCTGCCGCGCTACCTGGACAAGGACGGTGTGGTGGCGGTCGGCGAGATCGGCTACGACTCGATGACGCCCGAGGAGGACGAGGCGTTCGCCGCCCAGCTCGCCCTGGCCGTCGCGCACGACCTGCCGGCCCTGGTGCATACCCCGCACCGGGACAAGGCCCGGGGCGTCGAGCGGAGCCTCGCCGTGGTCGCGGAGTCCGGCATCGAGCCGGGCCGGGTGGTGCTCGACCACCTCAACGAGGTGACGGTGAAGCTGGTCCGCGACACCGGTTGCTGGCTGGGCTTCTCGATCTATCCGGACACGAAGATGTCCCCGCCGCGGATGGTGGAGCTGCTGCGGGCGTACGGGACCGAGCGGATGCTGGTCAACTCGGCGGCCGACTGGGGGCGCTCGGACCCGCTGCTCACCCGGGCCACCGGGGAGGCCATGCTGCTCGCCGGCTTCTCCGACGACGACGTCGACCGGGTGCTCTGGCGCAACCCGGTCGAGTTCTACGGCCAGTCGGGACGGCTCGACCTGGCCGACCTGGACCTCGCCGAGCTGGACCCGCCGACCGGCAGCTACGCCGGCAACTCGATCCTGCGGGGCGGCAGCTGATGCGGCTGCGACACGCCGGCGGGGACACGGTCCACCTCGGCTACTGCACCAACGTGCACCCGGCCGACGACCTCGCCGGCGTCCTCCGCCAGTTGGACACGTACGCCGTGCCCGTCCGCGAGGGGCTCGGCGCGGACCTGCTCGGCCTCGGACTGTGGCTGGCCGCTCCGGTGGCCGCCGCGCTGGCCGCCGACCCCGGCACCCGTCGCCGGCTGCGCGCCGAGCTGACCGCGCGCGGGCTGGAGGTGGTCACCCTCAACGGCTTCCCGTACGCGGCCTTCCAGGCGCCGGTGGTCAAGGGCGACGTCTACCACCCGGACTGGACCACCGGCGAGCGGCTCGCGTACACGCTGGACCTGGCCCGGGTGCTGGCCGACCTGCTGCCCGACGACGCGGCCCGGGGCTCGGTCTCCACCCTGCCGCTGGCCTGGCGGCGGCCCTGGGACGCCGGCCGCGCCGACGCCGCCCGCCGCCGGCTCGACCAGCTCGCGGCCGGTCTCGCGGCCGTCGAGCGGGACACCGGCCGGCCGGTCCGGGTCGGCTTCGAGCCGGAGCCGGGCTGCGTGGTGGAGAGCACCGGGCAGGCCACCGCGCTGTTGCGCGGCGTGGACACCGAGCGGCTCGGGATCTGCCTCGACCTGGCGCACCTCGCCTGTGCCTGGGAGGAGCCGGCCGACGCGCTGCGCCGGCTGCGGGCGGCCGGCCTGCCGGTGGTGAAGGTGCAGGTGTCGGCCGCCATCGAGGCGCCGCCCGGGGCGACGACGGCGCTGCGCCCGTGGGTCGAGCCGCGCTTCCTGCACCAGACCCGCGCCGCCGGCTGCGCGGGCGCGGCCGACCCGGCCGACCCGGCCCACGCCGCCGACGACCTGGACGTCGCGCTGGACGCCCGGCTGCCCGGGCCGTGGCGGGTGCACTACCACGTGCCGCTGCACGCCCCGCCCGAACCACCGCTCGGCTCCACCCTGCCGGTGCTGCGCGCCGCGCTGGCGGCGCTCTACTCCGGGCCCGAGGCGGGCTGTGACCACCTCGACGTGGAGACGTACACCTGGGGGGTGCTGCCGGCCGCGCGGCGCCCGCGCACCGACGCGGAGCTGGCCGCCGGCATCGCCGCCGAACTGGCCTTCGCCCGCGCCGAGCTGGTCGCCCTCGGCCTGGCGCCGGCGGGCCGTCCGAGCCCGGCGGCGACGGGGGTACGGCGATGAGCGGGCGTGCGCGAGTGGGTCGTCGATCCAGCGCCGAGCGGAGCGAGGTGCCGACATGAGCCGGCGGCTGGTGGTGCTGGACGTGGTGGGGCTGACCCCGCGCCTGCTGGCGCACATGCCGAGGCTGCGCGCGGTCGCCGACGCCGGCTTCCGGGCGGAGCTGGGCACGGTGCTGCCCGCGGTGACCTGCTCGGTGCAGTCGACCTTCCTCACCGGGGCGCTCCCGGCCGGGCACGGCATCGTCGGCAACGGCTGGTACTTCCGCGACCTCGGCGAGGTGCTGCTCTGGCGGCAGCACCACGCCCTCGTCGGCGGCGAGCGGCTCTGGCAGGCCGCCCGCCGGGCCGAGCCGGGCTACACCGTCGCCAACGTCTGCTGGTGGTACGCGATGGGCGCGGACGTGGACTGGACGGTCACCCCGCGCCCCGTCTACCACGCCGACGGGCGCAAGGAGCCGGACTGCTACACCGACCCACCGGCGCTGCACGACGCGCTCACCGACCGGCTGGGCACCTTCCCGCTGTTCAGCTACTGGGGGCCGGGCGCCGGGTTGGCGTCGTCGGCGTGGATCTGCCGGGCCGCCGAGCGGATCCTCGCCGAGCAGTCCCCGGACCTGACCCTCGTCTACGTGCCGCACCTCGACTACGACCTGCAACGCTTCGGCGCCTCGTCGCCCCGGGCCGCCGCGGCGGCGGCCGAGCTGGACGGGGTGCTCGGGCCGCTGTTGGACGCCGCCCGGGCACGGGACGCGACCGTGGTGGTCCTCTCCGAGTACGGCATCACCGACGTCTCCCGCCCGGTCGACGTCAACCGGCTGCTGCGCGCCGAGGGGCTGCTGCGGGTGCACACCCAGGCCGGGATGGAGTACCTCGACCCGTGGACCTCGCGGGCCTTCGCGGTGGCCGACCACCAGGTCGCGCACGTCTACGTGCGCGACCCGGCCGACGTGCCGGCGGTGGCGAAGCTCTGCGCCGGGCTGCCCGGGGTGGCCGAGGTGCTCGACGGCGACGGCAAGGCCGCGCACGGGCTGGACCACCCGCGCGCCGGTGAGCTGGTGCTGGTGGCCGAGCCGGACGCCTGGTTCACCTACTACTACTGGCTCGACGACGCCCGGGCGCCGGACTTCGCCCGGCTCGTGGAGATCCATCGCAAGCCGGGCTACGACCCGGCCGAGCTGTTCTTCGACCCGGCCGCCCCGGGCGCGGCGAAGCGGCGGGCCGCCGTGGCGCTGGCCCGCAAGAAGCTCGGGATGCGCTACCTGATGAGCGTGGTCGGGCTGGACGCCGGCGCCCGGGCGGTGCGCGGGTCGCACGGGCGCCTGCCGGCCGACCCGGCCGACGGGCCGGTGCTGCTCTGCTCCGACCCGTCCGCCGTCCGGGACCGGGTCGCCGCGACGGAGGTGAAGGCCCTGCTGCTGGAGCTGGCGGGGCTGGCCCCGCCGCCGGCGGCCGGGCGACCGGGGGCGGCGTCGTGACCGTCACCGTCGCGCCGACCGACGTGAGCGGGTTGCGGGCCCGCATCGACGCCGAGTTGGCGGCCTTCCTCGACCGGCAGGACCCGCAGTGGCCGGACGGCGCGCCCCGGGGCGTTTTCACCGCGCTGCACCGCTTCGTGCTGGCCGGCGGCAAGCGGCTGCGCCCGCTCTTCTGCTACTGGGGGTGGCGGGCCGCCGGCGGCGTCGACGGCACCCCGATCGTGGTCGCCGCCGCCGCGCTGGAGCTGTTCCACGCGTTCGCGCTGATCCACGACGACATCCTCGACCGCAGCGACCGCCGCCGGGGCGAGCCGTCGGTGCACCGGCTCTTCGCCGACCTGCACGCCCGCTCGTCCTGGCGCGGCGACCCGGAGGCGTACGGGCGCAACACCGCGCTGCTCTGCGGCGACCTCTGCGCGGCCTGGTCGGACCAGATGTTCCACGAGTGCGGGCTGAGCGCCGAGCGGGTGCACCGGGGGTACGCGGTCTTCGCCCTGATGCGCACCGAGGTGATCGCGGGGGAGTACCTGGACCTGGTCTCCGGGGTGGGCGACGGCTCGGTGGCCAGCGCGCTGACCGTGATCCGGATGAAGGCGGCCCGCTACACGGTCACCCGGCCGTTGCAGATCGGGGCGACGCTGGCCGGGGCGGGCCCGGGGCTCGTCGACGCGCTGGCCGAGTTCGGTGACCCGCTGGGCGACGCGTTCCAGCTCCGCGACGACGTGCTGGGGGTCTTCGGCGATCCGGCGGTCACCGGCAAGTCGGTCCTGGACGACCTGCGGGAGGGCAAGCCGACGGTGATGATGGCGCTGACCCGCGCCGCCGCCGACCGGGCGCAGGCCGCCAGGCTGCGGGAGCTGTTCGGCAACCCGGCGCTGGACGCCGACGGGGCGGCCGAGCTGCGGGGCATCATCGAGCGCACCGGCGCCCGCGCGCGGATCGAACAGATGATCCGGGTACGCGCCGACGCCGCCCTGACAGCCCTGGCGGACGCCCCCGTGACGCCCGAGGCCCGGGCCGCCCTCGCCGCCCTCGCCGCCCAGGCTGTCGACCGTCCGCTCTGAGCGGCGCCCACGAGGGGCTTTTGGCGAGATCGACGAAAGTTCGGGTCACGTAGGCGGAAGGTATAGACACATCGATGAACGCCATTTAATGTCGTGCCATCGAAGTTGTTTCGTCGAGGTGAACCGGCGGCGCGGGAACCCATCGACTGGTGACCTCCGAGCGGTGGCCTCCATCCCTCGCAGGTCGCGGCCGGCCGGGGACGGCACCCGGCGGGCCGATCGCATCCCCGCTACGGCACCCGGCGCGACGGCGCGCGCCCGCCCTGGCAGTCACTCGTCAGGAAGGGACGGCACAACGATGTCCACGAAGGACGCCCCCACCCACCGGGCCAGACGGCGGTTCTCCGCCGGCTCGGCGCTGCTGCTGGTCGCCACCGCCGGCACGGTCGCCCTCGGCGCCGGCCCGGCCGCGCTCGGCGGCCCCACCCCCGCCCAGGCCCACCCCATCGTCGGCACCGACTTCCAGCAGGTCACCCTCGCCAAGGGCGTCGCCGAGGTCGGCGAGCCCATGACGATCGCGGTGCTGCCGGACCGGTCGGTGCTGCACACCGCCCGCAACGGCACCGTCCGGCGTACGGACTCCGCCGGCACCACCTCCGTGATCGGCACGCTACCGGTCTACACGCACGACGAGGAGGGCTTGCAGGGCGTCGGGGTCGACCCCAACTTCGCCACCAACCGGCACGTCTACCTCTACTACGCGCCGCCACTCGCCACCCCGGCGGGCGACGCGCCGGCGACCGGCAGCGACTTCTCGGCCTGGCAGGGCGTCAACCGGCTATCCCGGTTCACCCTCAACGCCGACTTCACCATCAACACCGGCAGCAGGGTCGACATCCTCGACGTGCCCGCCGACCGGGGCATGTGCTGCCACGTCGGCGGCGACATCGACTTCGACGCCGCCGGCAACCTCTACCTCTCCACCGGCGACGACACCAACCCGTTCGACTCGGCCGGGTACGCCCCGATCGACGAGCGCACCAACCGCAACCCCGCGTACGACGCGCAGCGCAGCGCGGCCAACACCAACGACCTGCGCGGCAAGATCCTGCGGATCAAGGTGAACGCCAACGGCACGTACTCGATCCCGGCCGGGAACATGTTCGTCGACTCGGACCCGAAGACCCGCCCCGAGATCTACGCGATGGGCTTCCGCAACCCGTTCCGGATGAGCGTCGACCGGGCCACCGGCATCGTCTACGTCGGCGACTACGGCCCGGACGCCGGCACCACCAGCGCCCGCGGCCCCAGCGGCCAGGTCGAGTTCAACCGGGTCACCGGCCCCGGCAACTACGGCTGGCCGTACTGCACCGGCACCAACACCGCCACCGAGACGTACGCCGAGTGGGACTTCGCCGCCGGCACCGCCGGTGCGAAGTACAACTGCGCCGGCGGGCCGACCAACAACTCGTTCCGCAACACCGGCCTGACCACCCTGCCGGGGGCGAAGCCGGCCTGGATCCGGTACGCCGGCGACGCCGGCAGCCCGCCCGAGTTCGGCGGCGGCTCCGAGTCGCCGATGGCCGGCCCCGTCTACCGCTACGACGCCGCGCTGAACTCCACCACCAAGTTCCCGCAGTCCTTCGACGGGCAGTTCTTCGCCGGGGAACTCGGCCGGGGCTGGGTCAAGCCGATCCACCTCACCGCCGACGGCTCGCCGGGTGGCATCGACACGTTCCCGTGGAACGGCAAGCAGGTCATGGACATGGCGTTCGGGCCGGAGGGGGCGCTCTACGTCCTCGACTACGGCACCGGCTACTTCAACGGCGACGCCAACTCGGCGCTCTACCGCTACGACCACATCGCCGGCGGCAACCGCGCGCCGACCGCCGTCGCCGCGGCTGACAAGACCTCCGGCGCGGCCCCGCTGACCGTGAACTTCTCCTCGGCCGGGTCGACCGACCCGGAGGGCGGCGCGCTGACGTACTCCTGGAACTTCGGCGACGGCACCACCTCGACGGCGGCGAACCCGAGCAAGACGTACACCGCCAACGGCACCTACCAGGTGACGCTGACCGTCCGCGACCCGCAGGGCGCCACCGGCACGGCGAACGTGCAGATCGGGGTCGGCAACACCGCCCCCACGGTCACCATCACCAGCCCGGCCAACGGCCAGCTGTTCAGCTACGGCGACACCGTGCCGTTCAGCATCACGGTGACGGACCCGGAGGACGGCGCCATCGACTGCACCAAGGTCAAGATGACCTACGTGCTGGGCCACGACAGCCACGGCCACCAGATCACCTCGAAGACCGGCTGCTCGGGCTCGATCACCATCCCCGTCGACGGCGAGCACGACGACGCGGCGAACATCTTCGCCATCTTCGACGCCGAGTACACCGACGCGGGCGGGCTGACCACCCACAAGCAGCACACCCTCCAGCCGCGCAAGCGGCAGGCGGAGCACTTCAAGACCTCCTCCGGCGTCGGGACCTTCGACAAGGCCACCGCCGAGGGCGGCAAGACGGTCGGCGACATCAACAACGGCGACTGGATCGCGTTCGAGCCGTACCGGCTCACCGACGCGACCTCGTTCAGCGCGCGGGTCTCCTCGGCCGGCTCCGGCGGCACCCTGCAGGTGCGGGCCGGCTCGGCCACCGGCACCGTGCTCGGCTCCGCGACCGTCCCGGTCACCGGAGCCTGGGACACGTTCACCACGGTCAGCGGCAGCATCGCCGGGGCGCCGGCCGGCACCACCACGCTCTACCTGACCTTCGCCGGCTCCGGCACCGGCGCGCTCTACGACGTGGACTCGTTCACTTTCGCCACCAGCGCGGTGCGGACCGGCCCGGTCGTCGGGCTGGGCGGCAAGTGCCTGGACGTGCGCAACGCCGCCACGGCCGACGGCACCCAGATCCAGATCTACGGCTGTAACGGCAGCGCGGCGCAGACCTGGACGGTGACGCCGAACTCGACGGTCAGGGCGTTGGGCAAGTGTCTGGACGTCTCCGGTGGCGGCTCGGCCGACGGTACGAAGATCCAGTTGTGGACGTGCAACGGTACGGGCGCGCAGAACTGGTCGGCGCAGCCGGACGGGACGGTGAGGAACCCCCAGTCGGGCAAGTGCCTGGACGTCTCGGGCAACAACCCGGCCGACGGCCAGGCCGTGCACCTGTGGGCCTGCCACACAGGCGCCAACCAGAAGTGGACCCTGCCCTGACCTGACGGGGAGGGGCCGAGGCGCCCCTCCCCACCCCGGCATTGGAGAGCGACATGCGCAGACTCCTCCGACCCGTCCTCGGCGCGGCCACCGCCGTCCTCGCCGTCCTCGCCTGCACCACCCCGGCCACCCCCGCCAGCGCCGCCGACGCCCCGTACGACGTGCTGGTCTTCTCGAAGACCGCCGGCTTCCGGCACGACTCCATCGCGGTCGGCACCCAGGCCATCCGCGACCTCGGCGCGGCGAACAACTTCACCGTCACCGCCACCGAGGACGCCGCCCAGTTCACCACCGCCAACCTGGCCCGGTACGAGGCGGTCGTCTTCCTGAACACCACCGGCGACGTGCTCGACGCCGCCCAGCAGGGCGCCTTCGAGTCGTACATCGGCTCCGGCGGTGGCTTCGTCGGCGTGCACGCCGCCGCCGACACCGAGTACGGCTGGTCCTTCTACGGCAACCTGGTCGGGGCGTACTTCGCCTCGCACCCGCACATCCAGCAGGCCAACGTGAAGGTGGAGCACCGGGGGCACGCGGCCACCGCGCACCTGCCGCAGACCTGGACCCGCACCGACGAGTGGTACAACTACCAGACCAACGCCCGCTCCACCGCCCGGGTGCTGGCCACCCTCGACGAGTCGTCGTACTCGGGCGGCTCGATGGGCGCCGACCACCCGCACTCGTGGTGCAAGACCCACAGCGGCGGCCGGGCCTTCTACACCGGCGGCGGGCACACCCAGGCGTCGTACGCCGAGCCGGCCTTCCGGGCGCACCTGCTCGGCGGCATCCGTTACGCGGCCGGCCGCAGCAAGGCCGACTGCCGGCCGGAGACCGGCTACACCACCCTCTACAACGGCTCGACCACCGGCTGGTCGCAGGCCGGCCCGGGCAGCTTCAGCAACGCCGACGCCACCCTGACCTCGGTCGGCGGGATGGGCCTGTACTGGTACAGCGCCAAGCAGTTCACCAACTACTCGCTCAAGCTGGACTGGCGGCTCGCCGGCGACGACAACTCCGGGGTCTTCATCGGTTTCCCGGCCTCCAGCGACCCCTGGTCGGCGGTGAACAACGGCTACGAGGTGCAGATCGACGCCACCGACGCGGCCGACCGCACCACCGGCGCGGTCTACACCTTCAAGTCCGCCGACCTCGCCGCCCGCGACGCCGCGCTCAACCCGCCGGGGGAGTGGAACACCTACGAGCTGCTCGTCGAGGGCGAGCGGCTCCAGGTCTTCCTGAACGGGGTGAAGATCAACGACTTCACCAACACCGACCCGGCCCGCTCGCTCGCCGGACACGTCGGACTCCAGAACCACGGCACCGGCGACGACGCGTCGTTCCGCAACATCCGGATCAAGGAACTCGGCGTCACCCCGCCGGGCGGGAACACCACCGTCCAGGCGGAGGCGTTCAGCTCGGGCAGCGGGGTCACCCCGTTCGCCAAGGCGGGCGCGAACGGCGGCCAGACCCTCGGCTACATCGACCCGGGCGACTGGGCCGCGTACGACGGGGTGGACCTGACCGGCGTGACGTCGTTCCGGGCGCGGGTCGTCTCCGGCGGCTCCGGCGGCACCATCCAGGTGCGTACGGGCTCCACCACCGGCGCCGTGCTCGGCTCCGTCGCGGTGCCGAACACCGGGAGCTGGACCACCTTCGCCGACGTCACCACCACCCTCGCCGGAGTGCCGACCGGCACCCGGAACCTCTACCTGACCTTCACCGGGTCGGGCTCGGGGCTCTTCGACGTGGACGACTTCACCCTGGTGAGGTCCAGTGGCGGCGGCACCGGCACCGGCCCGATCAAGGGTCTGGGCGGCAAGTGCCTGGACGTGCGCAACGCCGCCACGGCCGACGGCACCCAGATCCAGATCAACACCTGTAACGGCAGCGCGGCGCAGACCTGGACGGTGACGCCGAACTCGACGGTCAGGGCGTTGGGCAAGTGCCTGGACGTCTCCGGTGGCGGCTCGGCCGACGGTACGAAGATCCAGTTGTGGACGTGCAACGGTACGGGCGCGCAGAACTGGTCAGCGCAGCCGGACGGGACGGTGAGGAACCCCCAGTCGGGCAAGTGCCTGGACGTCTCGGGCAACAACCCGGCCGACGGCCAGGCCGTGCACCTGTGGACCTGCCACACCGGCGCCAACCAGAAGTGGACCCTGCCCTGACCCCCGGCTCCACCCTCCCGATCCTCCCCGCGATCGTGCAGTTCGTGCCCCGGCATCCCGGACGAAGGCCGTGAACCGGGGGCGGAGAGTGCAAGATCGCGGGGAGCGGGGCGGAGGGGTTTCGTGGGGGGCCCGGCGGTTTTAGAGTGGGGGCGGCGACCGTGGCGGTTGCCGGTGACCGGCGGGAGGCGCAACCCGGCGGTTCCAGGTGCGCGCGCACCCGCCGGTGTCCCGCCGTGGCCCGCCGCGCACCGGCCCGCCCGGTCACCCTCGCCCCGGCCCCGCACATCCACCGGAATCCCCATCACCACAGGGGAGAAGCACCATGGCGCGACCCATCACGCTCTTCACCGGCCAGTGGGCCGACCTTCCGTTCGACGAGGTCTGCCGGCTCGCCTCCGAGTGGGGCTACGACGGGCTGGAGATCGCCTGCTGGGGCGACCACTTCGAGGTCGACAAGGCCCTCGCCGACGACTCGTACGTCGACCGCAAGCGGGAGACCCTGGCCAAGCACAACCTGAAGGTCTACGCGATCTCCAACCACCTGGTCGGCCAGGCCGTCTGCGACCACCCGATCGACGAGCGGCACCAGGGCATCCTGCCCGCCCGGATCTGGGGCGACGGCGAGCCCGAGGGGGTGCGCCGCCGGGCCGCCGAGGAGATCAAGGACACCGCCCGGGCGGCGGCGAAACTGGGCGTCGACACCGTCGTCGGCTTCACCGGGTCCTCGATCTGGCACACCCTGGCGATGTTCCCGCCGGTGCCGCCGTCGATGATCGAGCGGGGCTACCAGGACTTCGCCGACCGGTGGAACCCGATCCTCGACGTCTTCGACGAGATGGGGGTGCGCTTCGCCCACGAGGTGCACCCGAGCGAGATCGCGTACGACTACTGGACGACGAAGCGGACGCTGGAGGCGGTCGGGCACCGGCCCGCGTTCGGGCTGAACTGGGACCCGTCGCACTTCGTCTGGCAGGAACTGGACCCGGTGAACTTCATCTTCGACTTCGCCGACCGGATCTACCACGTCGACTGCAAGGACGCGAAGGTGCGCACCGGGGACGGGCGGCGGGGCCGGCTCGCCTCGCACCTGCCGTGGGCGGACATGCGGCGCGGCTGGGACTTCGTCTCCACCGGGCACGGCGACGTGCCCTGGGAGGACTGCTTCCGGGCGTTGAACGCGATCGGCTACGCCGGCCCGATCTCGATCGAGTGGGAGGACGCCGGCATGGACCGTCTCGTCGGCGCCCCGGAGGCGTTGCAGTTCGTCCGCCGGCTCGCCTTCGACGCCCCGGCCGCGGCCTTCGACGCCGCGTTCAGCAGCAAGGACTGAGGCCCGCACCGGGGGCCGGCCGCCGGTCGGCCCCCGTCAGCCGGCCGCGAAGACGTGCTCGCTGACCAGCCGCGCCGCGCCCACCACGCCGGCGCGGTCGTCGAGGTCCGACAGCACGATCGGCATGGTGCCGGTGGCCAGCGGCGCGGATCGGCGGTAGACCACACCGCGGATCTCGGCCAGCAGCGTGTGGCCCAGCCCGGCCGGGGCGCCCCCGATGATGACGATGCCCGGGTTGAAGAAGCTCACCAGGCCGACCAGCACCTGACCCAGGCGGCGGGCCGCCTCCCGGGCCAGGGCCTGCACGGCGGCGTCGCCCGCGCCCGCCGCCGCGGCGACGTCGGCCACGGTGAGGGCGCCGGCCTCGGCCAGCCGGCCCGCCAGCGCCGTCGACCGGCCCGCGCGCGCCGCGACGAGCGCCGCGCCGACCAGCCCGCTGTCGCCGCAGTACGCCTCCAGGCAGCCGGTCTCGCCGCAGACGCAGCTCGGCCCGTCCTCGGTGAGCGGCAGGTGGGCGATGTCGCCGGCGCTGCTCGTCGCGCCCCGGTAGGGCGCGCCGCCGAGCACCAGCCCGCAGCCGATCGCGCTGCCGAGCTTGACGTAGAGGAAGTCGTCGAAGGTGCGCCCGATCCCGGCGTGCTTCTCGCCGAGCGCCATCACGTTCGCGTCGTTGTCGACCAGGGTGGGGCAGCCCAGCTCGGCGGCGAACGCCTCGCGCACCGGGTACCGGTGCCAGCCCGGCATGGCCGCCGGCGAGACCGGGATGCCCTCGGGGAAGTCGACCGGCCCCGGCAGGCCCACGCCGACCCCGGTGAGCTGGGCCAGGCCCAGCTCGGCCTGGAGCTTCCCGACCAGCTCGACGGCCCGGCCGAGCACCGGCTCCGGCCCGAGCCGGACGTCGATCGGCTCGTGGACCTCGGCCAGCACGCTCAACTCGCCGTCGGTCACCGTGACGGTGATCCGGTCCGTGCCGACGACGACGCCGGCGAAGCGCAGGCCGCCGGCGACGCGCAGCAGCGAGGACCGCCGGCCCCCGCGCGACGCCGCCGGGCCGGCGTTCTCGACCAGGCCCCGCTCGACCAGCCGGTCCACCTCCGCGGCCAGCTTCGACCGGGACAGACCCACCGCGTCGCCCAGTTCCACGCGCGAGCGGGGGCCGTCGTCGCGCAGCAGCCGGACGAGCCGCGCCTGGTACGCGTTCTCAGGCCGGACGAGGACCATCGCCACCACCTCCCGGCCCGAGTCTTCCACGGCGCTGTTACCGCCGTGTGGCGCGAGGGGGCCGCGCCGGTCGTCCCGGCGCGGCCCCCGGCGCGTGCCGGGTCCGTCAGCCCCGCAGACCCGACATGTGCTGGAAACTGATCTCCGCGTACCGCAGGGAGCGGCCGGGGTCGGCGGCGCCGCCCGGCGCGTTGTCCTGCTCCCACATCGGGTTGTGGTAGCCCTTCGCACCCATGTTGGCGAAGAACCCGCCGTAGTCGATGTCGCCCTGGCCGAGCGGCACCATCTCGTACCCCGCGCTGCTGGCCGGGTTGAACGCGCCGTCCTTGGCGTGGAACAGCGGGAAGCGGATCGGCTGGGCCGCCACCGTCGCCAGCGGGTCGAAGACGTCGGTCCGCGTCACGCCGTCCGGGTCGGTGTAGCTGCGGAACCGGTGCCGGGCCACGTGCGCCCAGTAGATGTCCATCTCGAACCACACGTACGCCGGGTCGGTGAGCCCGATGAAGTACTCCAGCTTCCGGACCCCGGAGGACCGGGTCGGCCGGCCCAGGGCGTCCAGCGGGCCGCTGTCGAGCAGGAAGTTGTACGCCGCGTCGTGGTTGTGCGTGTACAGCTTCAGTCCGCGGGCGGCGGCCAGCTCGCCCAGGGTGTTCCACCGCTCGGCGGCGGCGTCCCAGTCGGCCTTGTAGTTGCTGCCGGTCGGGTCGCTGCCGGTGCCGATGTGCGTCATGCCCAGCGTCTCGGCGACGTCGAGCTGCTGCTCGAACGCGGCCAGGGTGGTGGGGTTGAGGACGCTCGGGATGGAGGTGTGCGAGCCGTTGGCCCGCAGCCCGTTGTCGTCCAGGATCTTGCGGATCTCCGCGGCGGTGATCTGCCGGCCGAGGATGGAGGTGTGCTGGTTGTAGCCGGCGAACTCCACCTCCTTGTAGCCGATCTCGGCGAGCCGCGCGAGCACCCGCTCGAAGCCGTACGGCACTCCGCTGGTGTCCGGGGCGGCGCCGATCCGGTCCCGGACGCTGTAGAGGATGATGCCGCGCTTGCCGGCCGGGACGAGCAGGCCGTTGCCGTTGCCGTTGGCGCCGGCGGCGGTCGCGAGTCCGGTGGCGCCGACGGCCGCCGCGCCGGCGACGCCGGCGAGGGCGCCGAGCATGCGGCGACGGCTCATTGCGTGCTGACTGTCGTTCATGTGCTGCTGCCTCTCGGTGCGGTGGGTGGTGGATCCGGTGCCGGGCCACCGGCGGTGGCCCGGCACCGGCGGATCCGCCGTGGCCGGCCGCCGCGCGGCGGCCGACCACGGGCGGCTAGGGCGCGACGCCGATGCCCTGGCCGGCGAACTCGATCCAGTTGAGGTTGCCGAAGCCGCTGGCCGGGCCGCCGGGAACGGTGGCGAAGACCAGGTAGAGCCGGTGGCTGCCGCCCGGGTCGGTGATCGGCACGGTGGTGCTGGTGAAGGCGTTGTTGCCGCTGGTCGCGTTGACCGTCGCGGTGGTCAGCAGCGGGCCGGTGGGCGAGTCCAGCCGCAACTGGACGGCGAAGCGGGGCTGCCCGGCGGTCGCCGCGCTGCCGCCGGAGGTGCGCAGGGTGACCGACTGCATGTTCCGCAGGTTCACCGTGTTGTTCACCGCGATCCAGTCGCCCGGGTCGAGGCTGCCGCGCTGCTGCCCGCCCCCGGTGTCGGCGCTGGTGCCCACGGTGGTGCCGGACTGGTCGGCGGCGAACTCGACCTCCTGTCGCTTGGCCTGGATGATCTGCTGGTCCACCGTGGTCAGCGCCGGTTGCCCGTTCGCGCCGCGGTCGGTGTAGGAGGCGCTGACCACCCCGTAGATGTAGCCGCCGTGGGAGGCGTCGTCGGCCTCGGTGGGCAGCACGCCGGAGCAGCCGAACTGGTTGGCCTCGCCGTGGCCGTGCTGGTCGTGACCGAGCACGAAGGTCACCTCGACCTTGGCGCAGTCCACCGGCCCGTCCTCGGGGTCGGTGACGGTCACCGACCACGGGATGCCGTCGCCCCAGTCGAAGAAGCCGCCCTCGATCGGGGTCTGGACGGTGACGGTCGGCGCGGTGTTGCCCACCGTGATCGTGGTGTTGGCCGACGCGCTCTTGCCGCTGGAGTCGGTCACCGTCAGGCGCGCGGTGTACACCCCGTTGGCGGTGTACGTGTGCGTCGGGTTCGGGTCGACGGAGTCGGTCGTGCCGTTGCCGTCGAAGTCCCAGGCGAACGAGATGGAGTCCGCCGGGTCGGGGTCCTTCGAGCCCTCGCTGGAGAAGGCGACGGTCAGCGGCGCCCTCCCGTTGGTCGGGGTCGCCGTCAGCACCGCGTTCGGCGCCCGCAGGCCCTTGACGTAGCTGAACCTGAGCATCGCCGCGTCCGGGTTGACGTTGAAGAACCCGTCGCCGTACGTCAGCAGGTAGAAGTTGCCGTCGGGGCCCCACTTCATGTCCATCGGGTTGTCGCAGAGGAACGGCTTCGCGGGCGTGGTCGGCGCCTGCCCGCAGTTCAGCACGTTGTTGATCTTCAGGATGTCGCCCTGGCCGTCGAGCCGGACCTCCTTGAGCGTGTCCCGGGTGAACTCGCCGAAGAAGATCGCGTCGTCGAAGTACGCGGGGAACTTCGTCTCCGACCTCAGCTCCGGGTCGAAGTCGTACTTCGCCGCGCCGTGCGGCCCGACGCCGCCGGTGCCGAGTTCGGGGAAGAGCACCGGGCAGGTCTGCGTCGGGGTGGACAGGTAGGACTCCGGGCACGGCGTCGGCGCCTGGAACGAGTACCAGAGCTCGGACTTCTCCACCGCCGGCAGCTCGGTCAGGCCGGTGTTGTGCCGCGAGGTGTTCCGCGGCGCCGCGCAGTCGAAGGGCGCGACCGGGGAGATCGGGCTGGTGGTCCAGTTCATCTCGATGTACGGCAGGTTCGGCTGCACGCACATCGGCCAGCCGTAGTTCGCCGGCTTGTCGACCACCATCATTCGTCCGGTGCCCGCCGGCCCCCGGCCGACCGCCGCGGTCGAGGAGTCGGGGGAGTAGTCGGTGACGTAGGCGACGTCGTCGGCGTCGAGGGTGATCCGGAACGGGTTCCGCAGGCCCATCGCGTAGATTTCCGGCCGGGTCCGGTCGCCGGTGTCCTGCGCCTCCGGGAAGAGGTTGCCCTCCGGCACCGTGTAGCTGCCGTCCGGTCGCACCGAGATGCGCAGCACCTTGCCGCGCAGGTCGTTGGTGTTGGCGGAGCTGCGCCGGGCGTCCACGAAGGGCGCCTGGTACACGCCGGTGGCGCTCACCGAGTCGTTGTGCGGCGAGAAGCCGCCGGACCCGCCGCCGCCGGCCGGGGTGTCGTCGCCGGTGACCAACCAGAGGTTGTTCTTCGAGTCGAAGGCGATGTCGCCGGCCACGTGGCAGCAGGCGCCCCGGTCGACCGGCACCTGGAGGATCTTCTGCTCCGAGGCCAGGTCCAGCGAGGGCGTCTCGCCGTCGACGAACTTGTACCGGGAGAGCTGGAAGTACCCCTTCCACCGGTCCCAGGCCGCCGGGTCGGTGCTGGTGGTCGGCGCGCCTCCGGTGGGGGTGTCCAGCGGGGGCGCGTAGAAGAGGTAGACCCACCGGTTGGTGGCGAACTCCCGGTCGATCGCGGGGCCGTACATGCCGTCCTCGCTGTGGGTGTAGACCGGGATCTGGGCCAGCACGGTGGTCTCGTTGCTCTCCGGGTCGTGCAGGCGTACGCCGCCGCGACGGTCGGTCTGGATCACCCGGCCGTCGGGCAGCACGTCGAAGCCGATCGGCTCGTTGACGTTCGGCTGCGCCCCGATGACCTCCATCTGGTAGTTGGCCAGCACGGTGGCGCCGCAGTCGCCGGTGGTCACGCCGGCCGCCCACTGGATGGCGCCGCCGAGGTGCGCCCGCAGGTCGGTGCTGCCGTAGCTCTCCGGCGTCGCGCCGAGTCCGGTGTAGAAGGACCGGCCGCCCTGGTGGTCCTTGCACCAGGTGACCGGGTGGTCGAAGCCCATCGACCCGCCGGCGTACGTCTTCTCGTCGACGGTGGCCAGGACGTGCGAGACGCCCCGGACGTTGGCCGCGAAGTTGTACCAGCGGTCGGTGTGCGTCCAGCGCTCCGGCAGCGTCGCCGAGGCCGGGTGCACCCGGTCGGCGACGGTGATCGTGGCCTGGGCCGGCGCCGACGCGGCGCCCACGGCGCGGGTGCCGAGCACGTTGTCCAGGAAGGACCAGCCGGGCTCCGCCTCGATCGCGGAGTGGACGCCGACGAAGCCGCCGCCGTCGCGGTAGTACCGCTCGAACGCGGCCTGCTGGCCGTCGGTGAGGACGTCGCCGGAGGTGTTCAGGAACACCACGGCGCGGAACTGCTTGAGGTGCGCCTCGTCGAACTTGCGGGCGTCGTCGGTGACCTCGACGGTGAAGCGTCGGTCGTTGCCGAGCTGCCGGATCGCGTCGACGCCGGCGGCGGTGGCGGTGTGGCTGCCACCGGCGGACCGGGTGAAGACGAGGACCTTGTACTCGATGCCGTTGCTGGTCGGTGCCGGTGCGGCGAGCGCCGGTGCCGGCTGTTGTTGGGCCGTCGCGACGAGCGTCGCGCCGACGAGGGTGAGAAGGCTGAGGTAGGTGGCGGCCCTTCGGCCGATCGGTCTGCGCATCGAACCTCGCTCTGGTCGGGCGGGTCCGCCTCAGCGCCGGGACGTCGCTGAGGAGGTCGCGGGGAGTACCAAGAGCCTGGCCAGGTTCTACGCGAGACGATATTTGCGCCTCGGAGCAAAGAGAAGAGGTTGGCGGCAGAAGTTTTGGCGGGATCGGGCGAACTTTCGTTCCAACGCGGCGAAAGTGGCGACCGGGCGGGCCGCGGTGTGGTCGTGATGCCCTGCGGACGCACGCAGACGGGCCGGCCGCCAGGTGGCGACCGGCCCGCTCGAAGGTGCGATCAGAGGGTGCTGGCGTTCGTGCCCGAGCTGGACGGCTTGTTGCGGGGCGTGGTGGTGGCCGACGACGACCCGGTGCTCGTCTTCGCCCCCACCGTGGCCGGGGTGCCGGCGAACGCGTCGTCGGCGGCGGTCAGCTCCTGCTTGTTGCCGTTGGTGCCCAGCTTCTCGCCCAGCTTCGACTGGCCGAGCTTGTCCTTGCCCTCGCTGTAGAGGCGGGTCGCCTGGGCCTGCGCGACACCGGCCGCCTCCTGGACGGTCGGGTGGTCGAGCACCTTGCGGCCCCGGATCACCAGCTCCTCGTACTTCTCCCGACCGGCACGGGCGCCCAGGACGAATCCCGCAGCCAGCCCGCCAAGAAACATGATCTTTCCGCGCATGGCGGCTCCTTCCGTACCTGACGCGCCGTCGTCCGGCGGCTTACCCCGCCGGTGGCGACCAAATCGCGCCTGTGTCCTCTGTCCGCAGCTAACTACCCATCCTGCTCTCCGCTCATGCCTCCTTGTGCCGTGATGACGATTTGTCTGGTTTATTGTCGTGTCGACGGGGCACGGGTCGCAGGGGTAACCCCCTGGACCACGACCCCCCTGAGTCCTGTACTCTTGTCCCCGTCGCACGGCGCGGAGAGATCCGCACCGGACGCACAGCGGTCCCCCGTAGCTCAATTGGCAGAGCAGCCGGCTGTTAACCGGCAGGTTTTTGGTTCGAGTCCAAACGGGGGAGCTTCCACACCTGACGCCCGTCGGCCCCGCCGGCGGGCGTTCGCCGTCGTATCCGCCCGGTGGCCGAGGGCGCGGGCGGTCCCGTTTCGGCCACCGCGGGCGCTCCCGACCGGCAGGATGGACGGGGTCGTCCTGAACTCCCCTCTGCGTCGATCGATGCGTCGATTCTTGGGGTGGGTGCGGATGCCCGGAAGAGGTGGCCACGGCAGGATCACGCTCGCCGCCGTGGCGCTCGTGCTCGCGTGGCTGGTCGTCGGGGCGGTCGCCGGGCCGTTCTCCGGCAGGCTCGGCGAGGTCGCGACGAACGACAACGCCTCGTTCCTGCCCACCGACGCGGAGGCGACCCGGGCGCAGGAGCTGGCCGGACGGTTCGTCGATCGGCAGACCACCCCGGCCCTGGTGGTCTACGAACGCGCCACCGGCATCACCGCGACCGACACCCAGCGGGCGACCGCCGACGCCGCCCGGTTCGCCCGGGTGCCCGGGGTCGTCGGGCCGCTGCCGCCGCCGATCCCCAGCGAGGACGGGCAGGCCCTGCAGGTGGTGGTGCCGATCGACGACGCCGACGGCGAACGGATCGGCACGGTCGTCGGGGAACTGCGCGACCTCGCCGGCGGCGACCGCGACGGGCTCACCGTGGACGTGGCCGGCCCCGCCGGCCTGCTCGCCGACCTGATCGAGGTCTTCTCCGCCATCGACGGCACCCTGCTGATCGTCACGCTCTGCGTGGTGCTGGTCATCCTGCTCGTCGTCTACCGCAGCCCGGTCCTGTGGATCTTCCCGCTGCTCGCCGCCGGGATGTCCTTCGCGCTCGCCGCCGTCTTCGTGTACCTGCTCGCCGACGCCGACGTCATCAAGCTCAACGGGCAGGCGCAGGGCATCCTCACCGTGCTCGTCTTCGGTGCCGGCACCGACTACGCGCTGCTGCTGGTCGCCCGCTACCGCGAGGAACTGCACCGGCACGAGCGCCCCTGGGACGCGATGCGGGCGGCGTGGAAGGGCGCCGCGCCGGCGATCATCGCCTCCGGCGGCACGGTGATCCTCAGCCTGCTCTGCCTGCTGCTGTCCAGCCTGAACTCCAACCGGGCGCTCGGCCCGGTCGCCGCCATCGGCATCGCCGCGACCCTGCTGGTCATGCTCACCTTCCTGCCCGCCCTGCTCGTGCTCGGCGGGCGGTGGGCGTTCTGGCCGCGCCGGCCCCGGCTCGACCAGGCCGACCCGCGCACCGAGCACGGCATCTGGAGCCGGATCGCCGGCTTCGTCGCCCGGCGGGCCCGGCCCGTCTGGATGCTCACCACCCTCGCCCTGGCCGCGCTAGCGTTGGGTCTGACCCAGCTCGGCGCGACCACGCTCGGCCAGTCCGACCTGTTCACCGAGCGCACCGACTCGGTCGCCGGCCAGGAGGTGATCGCCCGGCACTACCCGGCCGGCACCGGCAGCCCGGCCACCATCTTCACCACCCAGCAGACCGCGCGGCAGGTCGCCGAGGTCGCCCAAAGCGTGCCGGGGGTGGCCGCCGTGCGGCCGGTCACCGGCGAACCAACCGGCCCGCCCGATCCGAACGCCCCGCCGAAGGTCGTGGACGGCACGGTGCAACTGCAGGCGACGCTCGCCGACCCGCCGGACAGCGACGGGGCCGAGCGGACCGTCCGCGAGCTGCGGCGGGCGGTGCACGCGGTGCCCGGTTCGGGCTCCGTGGTCGGCGGCTTCACCGCGATCAACGTGGACACGTCCGACGCCTCGACGCGGGACCGGAACGTGATCATCCCCGTTGTGCTGGTGGTGATCGCGGTCATCCTGGCCCTGCTGCTGCGGGCGCTCGTGGCGCCGCTCCTGCTGATCGCGACCGTGCTGCTCAGCTTCGCCGCCACCCTCGGCCTCTGCGCGCTGATCTTCCGGTACGTCTTCGACTTCCCCGGCGTGGACGCCTCGTTCCCGCTCTTCGCCTTCGTCTTCCTGGTCGCCCTCGGCATCGACTACAACATCTTCCTGATGAGCCGGGTCCGCGAGGAGTCGGCCAGGCGGGGCGCCCGCGCCGGCGTGCTGACCGGCCTCGCCGTCACCGGCGGCGTGATCACCTCCGCCGGGGTCGTGCTCGCCGCGACCTTCTCCGCGCTCGCCGTACTGCCGCTGGTGGTGCTGGTCGAGCTGGGCGTGGCGGTCGCGGTCGGGGTGCTGCTCGACACCGTGGTCGTCCGCTCGCTGCTGGTGCCCGCCCTGTCGTACGACATCGGCCCGAAGATCTGGTGGCCGGGCCGGCTGTCCCGGACGAACGGTGAGCGGGAGGCGCGACATGCGCGTTGAGACCGACGTGGTCGTGGTCGGCCCGTCGGCCCCGCCCGAGGCGACCGTGCGGGCCGAGCTGACCCGGCTCTACGGACGGTCCACGGCGGATTGGACCCACCTGACCACGGTGTCGACCCGGGACACGCTGCCGGCCGCGCCGCCGCCGCAGGGCGGCTGCGCAAGCCGGTGGCGCTGGGGCAGGGCCTCTTCGTGGCCGGCGACCACCGGGACACCCCCTCGATCCAGGGCGCGCTGGCCAGCGGCCGGCGCGCCGCCGGTGCCGTCCTACCGAAGCTGCGCGCCGGCTGATCCTGCCCCCGCTACGCGCCGCCGCCGACGGCGCCGACTCGACGTTCGACGCCTGCGGCTGGCGGGTGCGGGCGCGTCGGGACGACTGCTCGCTGTTATCCTCGCGTTGCCCATCGTGCTGCCGCACCGACGATGCCGATGAGCGAAGCGTCGGTTCGTGCTGGCCGGTGATCGACCGGGCGGGATAGGATCCGGCGCGGTGCCGGGGCGGTAGCTCAGCCGGTTAGAGCAGGGGACTCATAATCCCTCGGTCGCGGGTTCGAGTCCCGCCCGCCCCACCAGCCGTTCTCCCAGGTCAGCCATGCTGCCGACGACCCGGACGCACCGCATCGAGGTTCGGACCCACGCCCTCGGTCCGCACTGAGTCCGCAGCAGCACGACCCGCCGCCCGGTCGAGGCGGTCCGCCACCTGGTCCAGGTCGTCCTCGAAGAGGTCCGCGTACACGTCCAGCGTCATTGCCGCCGAGGCGTGCCCGAGCATCCGCTGCACCGCCTTGACGTTGGCGCCCTCGGCCACCGCGAGACTGGCCGCCGTGTGTCGCAGCTCGTGGGGTGTCAGGCCCGTAAGTCCGACCGACTCCGCAGCCCGGTCGAAGACGCGGCGACGGAAGTTGTTGTTGCGCAGCACCTCGCCCGCCGGGGAGGTGAACACCAGCTCGTCACCAGCCCGGCCGGCGATCTGCGCGGCGATCGGCTCGACCAGGAACCGGGGGAGCGGCACCGACCGCCGGTGGTGCGTCTTCGGCGTGCCGAACACCGCCCGACCGTTGACCTCGGTCACCGACTCCGCCACCAGCAGACGGCGTTTCACCAGGTCCACCCGGCGGACTCGAAGCGCGGCAGATCATTACCCCGCTGAAGCAGGAGGCGATCAGGTCGCGCCCGGTTGTCGCGATCGAGGACGTGACGGGCTCCCAGCGACTTGGCGATCTGGCGCGCAGCCTCGGCTTGGAACCGTCCTTCGAGTCCATCCCCATCGGCGGCGAGATCGACCTCAACCGTCCCAACCTCGTAGTCATCTCTGGTCCGCGCATCTCTGAGCACGTCGCCCAGGTGCTCGCGCAGGACCCCGCCTTGCAGTTCGAGCGTGCCAGCGACGGCCGGTGGACTCTGGTTGACCGCACGACCGGCACCGCGTACCGCTCCGGGCAAGACCAGGAGCCGCCGCGCAGCTGGGACGTGGCGTACCTCGGCCGCCTACCGCGACCGGACCGGCAGGGCTCAATGCTCGTCTTCACCGGCATCCACCCGCCCGGTTCGCTCGGGGTCGTCCAGCTGCTCTGCACCCGGATCGGCGAGCTGTACAACGAGGTCAAGACTGGGCACTTCTCCGTGCTGGTCGGCACCGAGTACGACCCCGACACCCGCGAGCCGCGCCAGGTCGAGCTACTGACGCCACTTCACCGGCTGGAGGACAACTGATGCATGTCACCATGGCGACCAGCCCAGCCAAGCCCGGCCAACCCAACGAGGACTTCACCGCGGCGACGCCCAGCGGTGTCGTCCTGCTCGACGGCGCCGGCCTGTCCGGCACCACTTCCCGCTGCTCGCACGGCGTCGCCTGGTACACCCGCCACCTCGGGGGCGCACTGCTCGCCGGCCTCGCTGACGACAGCGACCAAGAGCTGCCCGCCATCCTCGCCGAGGCGATCAGCCACACGGCCGCCCTGCATGAGGACACCTGCCAGCTTGACGAGCCCGGCACGCCGTCCGCGACGGTCATCATGCTTCGGCGCAACCGGGACCATCTGGAGTACCTGGTGCTTGCCGATTCTGTGCTCGTGCTCGACCAAGCCAACGACGCGCCGCTTGTCATCAGCGACGACCGCGAGGCACACGTCGGCCGGCACTACCGCGCCGCGATGGACAACCTTCTCAACGGCACACCCGAGCACGACCAGGCCCGCCGCGACTACGTCCAAGCCCTCCGCGCCTACCGCAACAAGCCCGGCGGATTTTGGGTCGCCGCCGCCGACTCCCGCGCTGCCCACGAGGCGATCGTGGGACGCCGACCGATCAAGGACGTGACAGCCGCAGCACTGCTCAGCGACGGAGCAAGCCGCCTTACCGACCGCTTCGGACTCACCGACTGGACCGGCCTACTGGCGATCCTGCACGACCACGGCCCAGCCGAGCTGATCCGCCGCGTCCGTGCCGCAGAAGACTCCGACCCGCAAGGCGACCGCTGGCCCCGTGGCAAGACCCACGACGACGCAACCGCCGCCTACTGCCCCCAACTGCTCGACGCATAGCGCCGCGTCGCTGTGATCCGACAGCTGATGTGCGACGCAGCTCCGCCAAGTGATGTGCGACAGATCCCGCAAGTCAGGGGCGACAGGATGGCCGCCGAGGCAACGCCCCGTCATGCCGAACTGCTGATGTCTGTTCGCAGGCCCGGTGAGATCATGGCCTGCGGGCGAAGGTGCAAGTGACCTGACACCGTTCGTGTAGCGACGAAGTAAACGATGATCCACGGCGGGCGGAGCGTGATGATTACAGGGCACGACACGGTCATCGTGACCGGCGCACCCGTCGATGCCGGCATCCGGGCGATGCTGGACGTCCTCGATCGCCGGTGGCCCGACATGCTGGTTGCGGTGAGCGAAGTTGCCGACGGCGTGTTCCGGCCCTGGCAGACCTCGCGTAACGATGTACCCGCTGGCACTGGCGAGGTGCTCGTCGCCCGTGACGCCCAGATGGAGCAGCGTTGGGACGAGGTCGGCTACTCGCTCATGGAGCACGACGAGGGACCATTCGCGTTGCTCTACCAACCAGCCGGTCAGACCACGGTTCAGATCCAGGTCAACGAGGACCCATATGGCCGGTCCGGATTCGGATTCGAGCCGCACTCGGCGACGTTGATCAGCGCTGGCCTGTCACTCGTGACGGTGGTGACGCCAGACGCCGAAAGCCCGTTCAGCCGACGGATCCTCAATGCGCTCAGGCAAGCGCTGATCAGTCAGACCCGTCAGACCTAATCTCTCGCAGCCGCGAGGCGTAACTAGGACCCGCTCATGCCGCGATCAGCGCGCTGAGGTGTCGCAGATCAGGTGGCGGACGCGTGTCGCGCATCAGCCGACGGAGGACAATAGCGCCGCGTCGCAGGTTGCCGAATTGCGCTCTATCAGATCAAGGCGGCCCGCAAGCGGGCCGCGGCGGCCCGGCCCCGGCCTGCTGGCGACCTCCGGCCGGCATCGGCCGGGCCGGCCGGCCACACTGACGGACGACAGGACCATGAAGACCTCGGGGGCTCCGCCCCGAACCCCGACCCTCCTCAGAGATCGGCGGCGAATCCCCTCGCCGGGCACCACAAGGGCTACCGGCCTCCCCGGACGGGACCAAGGTCGTTCGGCTGGTGAGGCGCTCCACCTTGTCCCCGTCCGGGGAGGCCGGAAGATCTACGACTGCCGGACGAGGAGATCCGCTTTCGCTGCCACCCGCTATGGTCGGGCCTACAGCACCGATAGGGGGTAGCGGTCCGCCGGCCGTCCTGTGACACTGTCCCGGCGACTCGGCTAGATGATCGTCATTCCTAGCCGCTCCTCTCCACAATCTTCACGGGGGAAGGTGCAATGACTAACCACATTTACTTCTTCGGCCCTGCCCGCAAGGCCGCACTGCGCCTGGCCGTGGCCTTCACCGCCGCGCTGCTACCCCTTGCCGCAGCCACCACGGCGGACGCAAAGCCCCGCGCCACCACCCTCGACCGGCCGTCCCCGGCGACGGCGATGTGGGGGTTGGAGGCATATCCGGGGATAACCCAGGCGCAGGGACTCGCCGATGGGCAGCCAGCGGTTGGCGGCGACACCCCGCTGACCGGCTCGGGCATCTCCTGGCAGGACGACGCCCGGTTTGTCGGTGGCCAGACGGCGGCCTTCGACGGCACCTCGTCGTCCCTGTCGGCGTCACCCTCGGCCCTGAACACCGCCGGGACCTTCTCTCTCGCTGCCTGGGTGCGGCTCACCGACACGTCCGTCAGCCGGGTCTTCGCCAGCAAGGCCAGCGCCGGCCAGGCCACCCTCTCCGTCGGCTATGACAAGACCAGCAACCGGTGGCAGGTCCAGATGCCGTCGAAGACCGGCAATGGCGGCAAGGTGTCCATCGCTCGGTCGACGTCGGCACCCCAGATCGGGCTCTGGACGCACCTGGCGGTCGTGCACGATGTCACCGCACGGACGCTCACCCTCTGGGTGGACGGAGTGGCGGAGGCGACGGTGGGCAACGTGACCGCAGTCAACGACCCGTCCGGCGAGGTCCGGCTGGGCCGCGGTGACACCACCTGGTGGCAGGGCAACCTGGCCAACGTCCGGGCGTACGACCGAGTGCTGGTCGGCAAGGACTTCACCGGCTGGCTCGCCTCCGACCCGGACTCCGGAGGGTTCAACGAGCCGGGTCTGCTGCAGCCATGGCAGGTCGGGGGATGGAACTTCGAGGCGGCGACCCCGTGCTACGAGGAGAACCTCGACCCGACCCTCTGCTCCGCACCTGACTCCACCGCCTTCGGACGCCAGCTCGCCCTCACCCAGGGCGCTTTCATCGCGTCCGACGGCCACCGGGGCAGCAGCGCCCTCGCGCTCGACGGCACCCACTGGATCGACGATCCGTCTGACCCGCACTACGGCGAGGCGACCCGGGAGCACGCCCGCACCCAGACCAACCTGGGCGAGCCGCAGAACCCGGTGTGGCAGGACGGACCCGTGCTCCGCACCGACCAGTCGTTCACGGTCTCGACCTGGGTGCGCCTGGACCCGGCTCAGGGCGCGCAGACGGTCCTGTCGCAGGACGATGTGGACCGTAGCGCCTTCCGCGTCGCCTACGAGCCGAACAACGGTGGCCAGTGGGTGTTCACAGTGGCCGCCGGGGTTGACGACTCCGCCACCACCTACGCGACCGCACCGGCGACTGCCGTCGGCCAGTGGCACCACCTCGTGGCGGTCCTCGACGCCACGCACCGGCAGGCGCGGCTCTACGTGGACGGGACGGCGGCCGGGGCAGTCGGACTGAACGCCGCCTGGCAGCCCCGACAGGCGCCGGGTGCCCTCCTGGTCGGCCGGTCGACCACACCCGCAGGACCCGACGGATGGCTGTACGGACAGGTCGATGACCTCGGCGTGTACCAGGGCGTGCTGAGCGAGGCGGACGTGCAGCGCCTCTTCACCGAGCAGACTCTCTGAACCGACGCTTGACGACCCACGCCGGGCCTGGCGCGGAAGGCTCCCTCTGGGCCGCGTTCCGCGCCAGACCAGCGGCGACCAGGGTCCCCAGGGACAGGTTTGGGAGCCACAGGTGGGAGCCACCGGGGCGAGCTGAGCCGGACGAGACCGGACCGATCGAGTTGCGGAAATCGCAAGGACCAGGGGGAGTCGAACCTTGCCGAACGGTTGTGGCCCGCTCTTGGGAATCTACGGATCACCAGGTGGCTGTACAGCCATCCGTACAGCCAAGCCCACTGACGAAGGCGGTCCGAGGGCGACGGCGGGCGACACGTCGAGCAGGTCAGCGGCAGTGACCGACGCCGGCCGACAGCAGTCATGATCTTTGCAAGGCAGGGGCGGGCGAACTCGCCGCCTCGGGGCAGCGAGCAGTCCGCATCCAGTCCGCAAGAGGTCGACGGGCAGTGGGGAGTGGTGAGAGATGCCGAGAGGCGTTTCCGCTGCTAGACCGCCATGCGCCCAGGTCGACGGGACGGGCAATTTGATCTCATAATCCCTCGGTCGCGGGTTCGAGTCCCGCCCGCCCCACCACGCAGAACCCCTGGTCAGCCGACTTTTTCGTAATGCTGGTCGGAGTGCGAGCGCGTCACGGGTCGTCCCCGTGGGGACAGCAACCGGGCCAGCGACGCGAGACTGAGGAGCCATCGAGTGGATCGCTCAGGGGGAAGGTCTAGTTGTTCTGTCCATGGACGTTGGTGACGCGTCCGGGATCTTGAAATAGGTGAGGACCTCCGGGTGAGGTGGAGCTTGTCGAGGTTCCACATCGTCCCGGAGGTTCTCGTGCCACACGCTAACGCACCCCCTGACGGAAGGCGCCGTCTGCGTCTTGCCCACTGCGTGGTCGATGACGGCTGGCCGTTGCGGCGGGCAGCTGAGCGGTTCCAGGTCAGTCCGACCACGGCGAAGCGGTGGGCGGACCGCTACCGTGCCGACCTGACGAGCAACCTGGAGGCGTCCGCCTGCTACCAGCCGGTCCCCGGCACCCGGCGCTGCGCGGCAGTCAACATCCCCGAGCCCTGGTGACCGGTGCGACCCGGTGCCCCCGCCCGGGCGGGGGCACCGGGTCCGTCACCGGCGGCTCTTGGGCAGGTCGAACTGGTCGGCGGCCTTGCAGTCGCGCCGGCCGCCGACCGCGCCCGGCCCGGCCCGGTCGAGCGCCTCGCGGGCCCGCACCCGGCCCAGGTTCCAGGCGTACCAGGGATCCGGCTCGTCGAGGTCGTCGGCGATCCAGCTCAGCGTGCAGCGGCGCACCGGGTCGGGCAGGCCGGCCAGGGCCGGCGTCGCGTCGGCCGAGAGCGCCCGCAGGTACCAGGCGTCGATCTTGCCCGTCTGCTCGTAGCGGGCGATGTTGCGGCGGGCCGCGTAGTCCTCAGGGTTGAGCACGGCCAGGCTCAGCAGCATCGCCACGGCGAGCGCCACGGTCAGCCGGGGGATCCACCCGCCCCGCCACCGGATCCCGGCCACCAGGATCATGAGGAAGACGGTGCCGAGCAGCAGCTCGAACGCCATCACGAAGAGCCGCTCCCCGGTGAAGCTGTAGGCCTTCTGGTACGTGTACATCCGCGACAGCGCCGACACCACGACGACGAAGCCGAACGCGCTGAGCAGGCCGAGCAGGACCCGCAGCAGGTGGCGCTCGACCGGTCGCTCCCGCCGCGCCCACCGGGCCACGCCGGCGAGCACCCCCAGCGTCAGCATCGTGACGACGACGAGCTGCCAGAACCCGCTGCGCGCGTACTCGGCGTAGCTGAGGCCCGCGGTGCGCAGCACGTGCCGTTCCCCGCCGAACAGGACGGTGAACTGCACCGCCACGAAACCGCCGAACAGCAGCGTGAGCGCGCTGATCAACGGTGCCCACTCCACGACGCCGAGGCGGCGCGTGCCGGGCCGGTCCACCGTCGACAGGTCGGGGGGAGCGGCCAGCGTGTAGACGGCGGCGACCGCGCTCAGCCCACCGATGGCGGCGAGGAAGAGCCAGGCGAACCCCGCGCCGGCGTTGACCTCCGGGATGAGCCCGCCGAGCACCACGGAGAAGGCGCCGTCGGCCGACGAGAGGAGCGCGCCGAAGACGACCAGCGCGGCCACCGTGGCCGCGGCCGACCCGACGACGCGGCGGGCCAGGCCCGGGTTCGCGGGGGCCTGGAGGTGCCCGCCCACCCACGGCAGCCCACGCAGCGCCGCGAACGGCGCCGCCACCAGGCTGAACAGGATCGAGCGTACGAGTCGCCCGCCCACGATCGCGAGGGTCGCGCAGCCGAGCGCGCCGAGGACGCAGAACGTCACCAGCCACCAGGCGTTGCGGAAGGCCAGGACCGAGAGCAGCGCCAGCGCGGCCACCGCCCAGCCGGCGCGGACCCACCGTTCGGCGCGCGGCAGGTCGGCGCCGGTGCGGCGGACCGCGACGACCACCGCGACGGTCAGGGTGAGCCAGCCCAGGAACCAGCCGATGCCGGTGCGGGTGAGCGGCACGAAGCACGCCAGCCCCAGCGCTCCGGCGAGGACGGCGGCCGGCACGGACCGGTCGCGGGCCGCCTTCGGGCCCGGCCACCGCGTCTGGAGGAACGAGGGCCGGACCGGTGGCGGCTGGTAGCCGCGGTACGGCATGGGCGACGTGACCGGCGTGCCCGTCAGGTACGGCGCCGGGTGGGGACCGACGCCCGGCGGCGGCGCGGCGACGGTTGCCGGCGCGGCGACGGTTCGCGGGGCGGCGGGTGCCGCCGCGGTGGCGGGTGGTGGCGACGTGCCCGGGTCGGGCGGCGCGGCGGCGGACGGCGGCGCGGCGTCGGTGGGGGAGGGCGCCGGGGCTCCGGCCGGGGACGGCTGCGCCGACCGCGCGTCGGGTGGCGCCCCGGCGGGCGGTGGTGCCTGCCCGGTCACCGCGTCCGCCGTGGCCGTCGGGCCCGGGCTGGCCTTCCCGTCCGCCTGCCTCGGCACGGCCGCCGGGCGGGCGCCCGCACCCGCCGGCGCGGCGGCCGTCGGGTCGGTGGCCGGGCCCGGCGGTGTCGGCGCGGCGGCCGTCACGTCGGTGGCCGGGCCCGGCGGCGTCGGCGCGGCGGTTGCCGGGTCGGTGGCGGCGTCCGGTGGTGTCGGCGCGGCGGACGGGAGCAACGGGATGAACACGGCGTACCCGCGTGTGCCCGCCGGGATGCTGACCGGGATCGCCCAGGCGGGCGCGCCCTCCGGGCCGGGCCACACCATGGGGGGCGGTGCCCCGTCGGTGGGCGGCATGACGAGCAGGTACGGCGTCGCGGTCCCGAGGCTCTCGCCGCCGGGGCTCGCGGGCACGCCGGTCGTCTCCGGGGATCCCGGCACCGGGGGCGGCTGGGTCACGGACCCTCCTCGATCGAATGGTCCGCACACTGTACGACCGATCCTGATCCCGTCGCCGCCCGGCTGACGCTCCGTGAGTCGCCCCGCACGACGCGTCGCCGGCGGGATCGGCGGCTCAGGCCCGTTGCCGCTCGGTCCAGCGGTCGTCGGGCCAGGCGGCCGTGGGCAGGGTGGCGCAGGCGCCGCCGCAGACGTGGGGGTAGGCCACGTCCGTGGTCAGCTCCCCGGTGGCGGGATCTCGGGCACCGGGGTACGAGATCTCCCGGGCCGGCCCGCTCAGGGGCGACCCGTTGCGCTGCAACCAGCCCGAGACGGCGTCGTGGGCGGCGAGGACAGCGGGGTACGTGGCAAGGGCGGAGGGTAGCGACACGAAGACCTCCGCGCGGGCCGGCTCGAGCCGGACACCGATCCGTCCGTGGGGCTCCACGCTGCCCTCGGTGGGTGCGCACACCTCCACCGCTCCGTCCGAGTCCTCGGACACCAGGCTGTGGAAGGCGACGAAGAGCGGTCCGGTCAGCGGTAGCTCCTCCGCCCGGAGCAGGGCGAACAACTCCTCGCACGCCTCGGGGACGAAGGTGGGCAGCGTGGCGGCGTCGGCGTGGCCGTGGATGCTGACGACCTTGTGCCGCGGGACGGCGCGGTGCCTCAGGTGGAAGGTGGTCCCGGAGCCGGTCATGAGTTCCTCCTGAAGGTGTGCCACGAGCGACGCGTGGGAGTGGTGCAGCTGTTGGCGCCGCCGCCAGTAGCTCGCCACCCGCTCGGCCGCGCTCCGGCCGTCAGGGGCGTCGAGGACGTGGGCGACCTGCTCCAGCGGCATGCCGATGGCCCGCAGCAGCGCGATCCGGCGGGAACGGGCGATCTCCCCGCGACCGTAGTAACGAAAGCCGGTGCGCTCGTCGGTGCGGGCCGGCCGCAGCAGCCCCCGGGCGTGGTAGAGACGCAGCGCCTTCTGGCTCAGCGACGTCTGCCGCGACAACTCACCGATGGTTATCAGGTCGTGCATGCGCGCGAGTCTGGCGTATGCCCCAGGGACAGAGGCAAGTGACGATCGCGGGTCCGTTCGTCCGGGTGGCCGGTGGCGGGGCCTGGCCGGGCCGGCACGCGACCAGCTCGACGCGACGGTGTCGGGTAGCCGACAGGACGCCGGCCGCCTCCGCGACGCACTGTTGTAGCAGGTGAGAGGCGTAAGGATGGCGGGCCACATCCCATTCCTCGGGCCCGGCGGGGACAGCACCGTCCCCGCTGACGCCGCCATCACCGAGCCCGGCCCCGCGACGGCCCCGGCGTAGCGCAGCGCCGGCCGGCCGCGCACCGCGAGGCCGCGCTCCGCCAGCCCACCGATCCGGGCGCCCGGGCCGGTGCGCCGCACCGACACCGACGTCACACCGTGTCGAGCCGCGCAACCCCGAGACGAGCGCGACCGACGAGCCGTACCCCGGAACCGGTCCCCGGCCGCGCCGTCGCGTGCCGGCGGACCGGTCGTCGCCAGACCCATCCTCCCCGCCGGGCCCCGACCGTGGCCACGAGCCGCCCGGTCCGGCAACCGAGCACGAGAGGAGCCGGCCATGGCCGCTCCCACCGCGACCGCGTCCCTGAACGCCTCGACCTACTCTCCCGGCGACCAGATGACCCTGACGGTCACCTACGGCGACGCCGACACGAAGCCGGTGACCGTCACGATCGTGGTCACCGACGCGCAGGGCAACAGCAGCGCCCCGGTCAAGGTCACCGCCGTCATCGACCCGCTCACCGTCACCGTCACCGACAGCTCCGGCCGCACCTGGACCAGGTTGTCGGACAACGGCTCGGTCGCCGTCTACCGGGCGGTGGCGTGATGCCCCGGGTCACCGTCACCGTGCGCGACAACGGCGGGCGCACCGCCACCGCCACCGCCGACTACACGATCGCCCCGCCCGTGCTGGGCGGCTACTACCTCTCCGGCGGCGCGGACCCGACGGCGGACATGGCCGGCGGGAACTTCCGCTCGCTGACCCAGTACCGCAGCTTCGCCGACGGCTACACCTTCCCCGGCTACCAGCGACCGTGGCTGGTCACCCTGGGCCGGGCGGGGGTGCGGATGAACATGGTGCTGGAGCTGAAGCACTACGGCGCGCCCAACGCCGGGCCGCAGACCTTCACCGTGGACGGCGTCGCCCACACCGTCCCGGCGCCCGCGATGACCATCCAGCAGCGACCGGGCACGAGCTGGCCCCGGGCGTACGGCTACAGCCAGGTCCTGGCCGGGCACTGCGACGGGCTGTTCGCCCGCGCCCTGTCCCAGTACCGCACCCTCGGGTTCGGGGTGAACATCCAGCTCGCCTCCGAGCTGGACACCGACCACGAGTTCGGCACCACCGAGTCCGGCGTCACCTACACGTGGGCGCAGTCGGACGCCCGCGCGGTGCAGGCGATGACGTACATCGTGAACTGGTTCCGGGCCCGCCAGTTGCCCGCCGACACCACCTTCTCCGTGGGGGTGGGCGGCTTCGACCGGGCCTGCTTCCAGCGCACCCACCCGGAGGCGCTGATGGCCAGGCTCGACTTCCTGCAGTGGAACGCGTACGCGACCAGCCCCACCCACACGGCGCTGGCCCGGTTCCGCCGGACGAAGGACTGGGCGGTGGCCGACCTCGGGCCGGTCGCGCTCTCCCGACCGGTGATCATCGCCGAGTGGGGCGTACGGGTGGCCGAGGTGCCGGACCAGGCGGCGTGGATCGCCACCGTGCCGGCCGCCATCGCCCAGCTCAACGCCGAGCGGGGGCCCCGGATCGCGCGGACCAACTACTTCAACTCCGGCTGGGGCACGCTGTCGCCGAAGTCGACCGGGCTGGCCGCGCTGCGGGCCGCGTACGCCACCCGGCCGTACGTCTGAACGCTCCGGCGGCGTCGGGGCCCGACCCGGCGCCGCCGGCACGCTCGACAGTGGCTCGCACCTCTCGCGCGGGTCCCCGGCGTCAGTAGGCCAGCTCCACCGGCCGGCCGAGCACCCGGGCGCCGTTGTTGCCGAGCCAGCCCTCGGCCGCCGCCGCGTGCTGGCTGAAGGTGTGGATGTCCCGGAAGCGCCGCTGGAGCGGGGACGAGTCCCGGGCCGCCCCGCCGCCGGCCGCCCGGTAGCAGGTGTCGACCGCGGCGGCGGCCCGCTCGGTCACCCAGGGCAGGGCGGCGGAGATGCGCGGGTGCAGCCCGGGGACGGCCGCCGGGTCGGTGGCGCAGGCCGCCCAGAGGTCGTCGGCCAGGTCCCGCAGCAGCGCCCGGGCCGCGCGTACGTCGAGGTCGGCGCGGCCGAGCTGGAGGCGGAAGGCGGGCGAGTCGGCCAGCGACTGCCGGGCGTAGAGCCGCTGCCGGCCGCCGTCGAGCAGCGCGACCATGTCGTCCAGCGCGCCCTGCGCGATGCCGACCGCCACCGCGCCCAGGTGCAGGACGAAGTGGACCAGCGGCGCCACGAAGCCCGGCCCCGGCACGCAGGGCGCGCCGGTGAACAGGTCGAAGCTCTCCTCCGCCGGGCAGAAGGCGGACGCCACCTCCACGTCGTGGCTGCCGGTGCCGCGCAGGCCCAGCGCGTGCCAGGTGTCGTGCACGGTGAACCGCGAGGCCGGGAAGAGCATCGAGCGCACCTCCGGCGGCGTCCCCGCCGGCCCGGGCAGTGGCTCGCCGTCGCCGGTCAGCACGCAGTTGCCGAAGATCCAGTCGGCGTGCCGGACGCCGCTCGCGTACGCCCACCGGCCGGTGACCTGGAAGCCGCCGTCGGCCAGCTCGGCCCGCCCCTGCGGGGCGAACCCGCCCGCGACCACCACGTCCGGCCCGTCGGCGTAGAGCTTGTCGAACCGGTCGCGGGGCAGCATCGCCAGCAGGTGCGGCGTCTCCGCGCCGATCATCACCGTCCACCCGGTCGAGCCGTCCGCCCGGGCCAGCGTCTCCAGCAACCGCAGCCCGGTGCGCAGGTCCGCCTCGTACCCGCCGTGGCTGCGGGGGACGAACATCCGGAAGCAGCCGGCCGCCCGGAGCCCGTCGAGCAGGTCGGCGGGGAGCCCGCGCGCCGCCTCGATCTCCCCGGCCCGGCGGGACACCTCCGGGAGCAGCGCGTCCACCGCCCCGATCAGCCGGTCCCGGTGCTGGTCCTCCATGGGTTCCTCCTCGCGTCGTCGCTCACCTCCACGGTGGACCGGCCGGCGACCCGGGGGCCAGGGACACCGGCACCGGGTGCCCGGGACATCCGCCCGGCGCGCGAGGCCGCGCCCTGGGCGACTGTCGCCGGACCGACATTCGCACTGGAACGTCGGGGGATCACCAACTGCCCCCGCGGCTGCCAGGATTCTCGGCATGTCGGTCCAACCCCCAGCGACGACGACCCTCGGCGACCGCCGGTACCCGGTCGCGGCCTGGGTCGTCCTCGTCGGGTGCGCGCTGCTGTTCGTCGCGACCGCCGCCTGCTGGGTGCTCGCCCGCCGGCCGTGGGGGCTGTCCCAGCTCTACTTCCTGGTCGACTTCACCGACTGCGCCGTCTACGGCGTGGTCGCCTGGCTGATCCTGCTGCGCCGGGGGCATCCGGTCGCCTGGCTGCTCGCCGCGACCGGGCTCGGCGGCGGGTTCAGCGCGCTCAGCGCCCAGTACGTCGACCTGCTCCGGGTGCATCCCGGGCTGCCGGACCCGGTGCTGCTCACCTCCGCCCTGCACTGGGCCTGGGCGCCGGGGATGCTCTCGCTGATCGTGGTGCTGCCCTGGCTGGTCCGGGAGGGGCGACTGCCGCGGGCCGCCCGGGTGGCGGTGCTGGCCGGCGCGGTGGTCGTCGCCGGCTACGTGCTGTTCCAGCTCACCTGGCCCGGGCCGGACGCGAGCGGGTCGGGCGCGCCGCTGCGGATCGCCAGCGCGGGGTGGGCGGGGTTCATCGAGCGGGTGCAGCCGGCCCTGCTGGTGGCCGTCCCCGTGCTCGGACTGCTGACCGCCGCCGGGGTCGCGGCCCGCCGCCGCCGGGGCGGGCCCGTCGAGCGGGTCGGGCTGGGCTGGCTGGCCGTCGGCACGCTGCTGCTCGCCCTGAGCTTCGCCCCGGTGGCCCTCCCGGAGGGCTGGGCCCGGCCGGTGCCCGACGAGGCGGCTCCCGTGGCGATGCTCGCCTCGCAGGCGTTCTTCCCGGCCGCCGTGCTGGCGGTGGTGCTCCGGCAGCGGCTGTGGGGCATCGAGATCGCGGTCCGCCGCACCCTGGTCTGGTTCCTGATGACGTTCCTGCTGGTCGCCGCGTACGTGCTGGGGGTCTCGGTGCTGGACGCGCTGCTGCCGGCCACCCCGGCGGTGCCCGGGGTGCTGGTCACGGCGCTGGTCGCGATCGGCGTGCAGCCGGGCCGGCTCCGGGTGCAGCGCTGGGTGGACCGGCTGATCCACGGCGCGGCGGCCGAGCCGCTGCGCGTGGTGCGCCGCGTCGGGCACCGGATCAGCGCGACCGAGGACGCGGCCGACGTGCTCACCGGCGTGGCGGGCAGCCTGACCGACCTGCTGCGCCTCGGCGCCTGCGTCATCGAGGTGGACGGGCCGGAGGGCTGCTCCGCGCGCGCCGAGTCGGCCGGTCCGCCCGGCGCGCCGCTGGTGCTGCCGCTGCGCCGGGGCGAGCGCGAGGTGGGCCGCCTCACCGCGTGGGCCCGGGCGGGGGAGCGGCTGGACGGGCGTACCCGGGCCGCGCTGCTGGACCTGGTGCCGCTGGTCTCCTCCGCGGCGAGCCTCGCCGCGACCAGCGGTGCGCTGGCCGCCTCCCGGGCCCGGCTGGCCGTGGCCCGCGACTCCGAGCGACGCAAGCTGCGCCGGGACCTGCACGACGGCCTCGGGCCGGCGCTGGCCGGGGTGGCGCTCGGCGTGCAGGCCGCCCGGAACCTGCTCACCGTCGACCCGGACGCGGCCGGCCGGCTGCTGGACCGGCTGCGCGAGGAGATGGACCAGAGCGTCGAGCAGGTCCGCGACCTGGCCCGGGGCCTGCTGCCGCCGGTGCTGGGCGAGCGGGGCCTGGTGCCGGCCGTGCACGAGCTGGCCCGGCGGTACGAGGGCGGGCCGCTCCTGGTCGAGGTCGAGGCGGCCCCGCTGCCGCTGCCCGAGCCGGTGGCCACCGCCGTGTACGGCATCGTGGCCGAGGCGCTGCGCAACGCCCACCGGCACGCCGCCGCCCGGACCTGCCGCATCGCGCTGACCCGGGACGACGCGGGTCTGACGGTCACCGTCGCCGACGACGGGGCCGGCATCCCGCCGGGGGCGTCACCCGGTGTCGGCATGCTGTCGATGCGCGAGCGGGCCGAGGGGGTCGACGGGGCGTGCACGGTCGGCCCGGGGCCGGCCGGCGGCACCCTGGTCACCGTCCGGGTGCCGGCCGACCGGTGCGCCCTGCCAGCCCCGGCGGGGCCGCCCCCGGAGCACACCCCGTGGCCACCGGAGGCCGTGTCACCGGCGCCGGGGTGCGCGCCGTCGCCGCCGGTGGGGACGGCACCCGTCCGGGCGGGCGACGACGTGGGCGTCGGGGACGACCGGCGCGGGGGAGACCTCCAGGTCGGGGCCGCGCGTCGGGCGGCGGGGGTCGCGTCGTGACCGGGACGGACGACGGGGCGATCCGGGTCGCGGTGGTCGACGACCACCCGGTGTTCCGCCTCGGCATGACCGCCCTGCTCGCGAGCACCGCCGGCCTGCGGGTGGTCGGCGAGGCCGCCGACGCCGACGCGGCCCTGCGGGTGGCCGACACGCTGCGCCCGGACGTGATGATCATGGATCTGCACCTGGGCGGCCGGTCCGGGGTGGAGGCCACCCGGGAGATCGTCGGCCGGCACCCCGGGATCGGGGTGCTCGTGGTGACGATGCTGGACGACGACGACTCGGTCTTCGCGGCGCTGCGCGCCGGGGCCCGCGGCTACCTGCTCAAGGGGGCCGCGCCGGGGGAGGTGGAACGGGCCGTCCGGGCGGTGGCCAACGGCGAGGTGCTGCTCGGCCCGGCGGTCGCCGCCCGGGCGGTGGGCTTCCTGGCCGGGGCGCGCGCCGCCGGCCCGGTGCCCTTCCCCGAGCTGACCGACCGGGAGCGCGAGGTGCTCGACCTGGTCGCGCAGGGGCTGAGCAACGTGGTGATCGCGCGGCGGCTGACGCTCAGCCCGAAGACCGTCCGCAACCACCTGTCCAACGTGCTCACCAAGCTCCAGGTCGCCGACCGCGGCCAGGCCATCCAGCGTGCCCGGCAGGCCGGCCTCGGCCAGTTGTGAGGCCGGCCCTGCCGAGGCGGGGTCGCCCGCGCCCCCGCCTCGGCCGACCGGGCGCGGGCGGGGCGAGCCGCGGCGGCGGCCGGGCCGCCTCCCTATGCTCGGTGGCATGGAACTGCGGATCTTCACCGAACCCCAGCAGGGCGCGACCTACGACGACCTGCTCGCCGTGGCCCGCTGCGCGGAGGACGCCGGCTACGGCGCCTTCTTCCGCTCCGACCACTACCTGAAGATGGGCTCGGTGAGCGGCGACCCCGGCCCGACGGACGCCTGGACCACCCTCGCCGGCCTGGCGCGGGACACCCGGCGCATCCGGCTGGGCACGCTGATGACCGCCGCCACCTTCCGGCTGCCCGGCCCGCTCGCCATCACCGTGGCGCAGGTCGACCAGATGAGCGGCGGCCGGGTGGAGCTGGGCATCGGCACCGGCTGGTACGCCGAGGAGCACACCGCGTACGGGATTCCCTTCCCGTCGCTGGGGGAGCGCTTCGACCGGCTGGAGGAACAGCTCGCGGTCATCACCGGGCTCTGGGCGACGCCGCCGGGCAGGACCTTCGACTTCGCCGGGACGTACTACCCGGTCAGCGACTCGCCGGCCCTGCCGAAGCCGGTGCAGGACCCGCGCCCGCCGATCCTGCTCGGCGGCATGGGCCCGAGGCGCACGCCCCGCCTGGCCGCCCGCTACGCCGACGAGTTCAACCTGCCGTTCGCCTCGGTGGAGGACTCGGCCGCCCAGTTCGGGCGGGTCCGGGCCGCCTGCGCCCAGGCCGGCCGGGATCCGGGCGAGCTGTGCTGGTCCAACGCCCTGGTGCTCTGCTGCGGCCGGGACGACGCCGAGGTGGCCCGGCGGGCGGCGGCCATCGGCCGGGAGCCCGACGAGCTGCGCGCCAACGGCCTCGCCGGCACCCCCGCCGAGGTCGTCGACAAGATCGGCCGGTACGCGGAGATCGGTAGCGAGCGGCTCTACCTCCAGGTGCTCGACCTGGCCGACCTGGACCACCTGGAGCTGGTCGCGGCCGAGGTGATGCCCCAGCTCTGAGCCGCGGCGGCCGGCCCGGACGGGACGTCAGGCGCAGACCCGGCCGCCCGCCCCGCC
>NZ_JBPQTP010000045.1:0-48740 GCF_051386395.1 Micromonospora sp. URMC 106 | reverse complement strand
GGCCGGTCCGCACCCGGACCCGGGCGCCGTCGGGGAGCACCCCGCCCCGGCCGCGCCGTTGGAGAGCACGTCGACCACGACCGCGTCCGGCGGGTGGGCGCGCTGCTGGCGGTGCTGATGGAGCTGGCCGTCCGGGGGGTCAACATGAGCCGGATCGAGTCCCGGCCCACCGGGGAGGCGCTCGGCCGGTACGTCTTCTTCCTCGACTGCACCGGGCACGTGGCGGACGTACGGCTCGGGGAGGCGTTGCAGGGGCTGCGCCGGGTCTGCGCCGACGTGCGCTTCCTGGGCTCGTACCCCCGGCACCGCTGGACCCCGGCGGCGGGCGAGCGGCCGGTCCCCGCCCCGCCCGGCCTCTCGGACGCCGACTACGCCGACGCCGCCGCCTGGCTGGCCCGCCTCCGGGCCGGCGACCTCAGCTGACGACACCGCCCCCGCGCCACGGAGCCGGCTGGGCCGGGTCGGCGGCGCGGGGGCGGTGTGCGCGCGTGGCGGGTCAGCTGAGCAGGCCGCCGAGGAGGCCGCCCTGCTGCTCCTGGGTGCCGCTGCCCATGATCGGCGGCTCCTCGGAGGGCTGGACGACGACGAAGCCCTGACCGGCGAAGCTCATCGTGAACGCCTCGCCGGTGCGCCGGCCGAGCAGCGTGCCGAGGCCGAGCTGCTCCGCCCGGTGGTAGCCGGTCTGGAGGTTGGCCGACCAGCAGACGGCCGCCTGCGGGTCGACGTAGGTGGGAGCGTCGACGTTGAGCACCACGGGCGTGCCCTTGGTGGTGATGGCGATCCGGCCGTGACCGGTGAAGACGCAGTTGAACAGGCCCGACGAGGAGGCCATGCCCGCGCCGCCGACCATCCGGATGTCGTACTGGAGGGTGGAGTCGAAGGCCAGCACGCTGGAGCCGTTGATGGAGAGCGCGTCGCCGGGCTCCAGGTCGATGATGTGCACGTCCTTGGCGAAGTCGGCGAGGAAGACGTCACCCCGGCCGGTGACCTTCATCAGCGGAACGCCCTCGCCGGTCAGCTTCTGCTTAAGGAACTTGCCGAGCCCGCCGGAACCGAGCGCCTGGAACTGCACCTGCCCCTGGTAGGCAACCATCGACCCGACGCGGGCCATCGCCTCGCCGTTGAGTTCGATCTTCAACATCTTGGAGTTCTGCAGCCGCATGCCGGGCTGCGCGGACTCCTTCTCCAGGTTTTCGGCGGAGAAGAGCTCGCTGCGCATGGAAGTGCCTCCTGAAATCGCGATGCCTGGACCGACCGTAGGCGACCGTCGCAACCGCCGACCACCAGCCGACCGGCCCGGCCCGGACGCCGGTCGTCGCGCCCCGGGGCCTCCCGCCGGCCCGGCGTCGGCTCTGGCGCCCCGTCAGCCCCAGCCCAGCTCGTGCAGCCGCTCGTCGTCGATGCCGAAGTGGTGGGCGATCTCGTGCACCACCGTCACCGCGACCTCGTCCACCACGTCCTCGTCGTCGTCACAGAGGCGCAGGATCGGGTTGCGGTAGATGAGGATGCGGTCCGGCAGCACGCCGGAGTAGTCCCAGCCCCGGTCGGTCAGGGCGTGCCCCTCGTAGAGGCCGAGCAGGTCCTCGCCGGGGGGCGGGTCGTCCTCGACCAGGATCACCACGTTGCTCATCAGGGCGAGCAGTTCCTCGGGCACCTCGTCGAGCGCTTCGCCGACCAGCTCCTCGAAGCGCTCGCGGCTCATCTCCACCGGCACCCGCCCATTCTGCCCCGACGACGCGGCCGGTGCGGCCCGGTCAAGATCGGCGCGCCTCCACCGGGAGCGTGGCTCCCGGTGGAGGCGGACGCGGGTGGGTCAGGAGGCGAGGCGGGCGGTCAGGGTGATCTGCGCGCCCGGAGAGAGCAGCCGCGAGATCGGACAGTTCTCCTTGGCGGTCTCGGCGAGCTTGGTGAACTGCGCCTCGTCGATGCCCGGCACGTCGCCGACCGTGTCGAGCTCGATCCGGGTGACGGTCATTCCGGCGTCGGTCTTGTCCAGGTGGACCTTGGCGGTGGTCTCCACCGACGCGGGCGGCGAGCCGGCCTCGGCGAGCGCCTTGGAGAACGCCATGGAGAAGCAGCCGGCGTGCGCGGCGCCGATCAGCTCCTCCGGGTTGGTGCCCTCGCCCTCCTCGAAGCGCGACTTGAAAGAGTAGTTCCCCGCCAGCCCGCCCTTGCCGGTGCGGACCGTGCCGGACCCCTCGGTGAGGTTGCCCTGCCAACGTGCGGAAGCGGTACGGATAGGCATGCCACGACGCTATCCGAAAGGGCACCGACCGGCGACCGTTCACGCTCCGCGTCCTCGGGTGCGTGCTGTGTCATGATTTCGCTCAGGCCCGCGAACGCGGAAGGGTGGCCGATGTCCCAGGATCTCCCGATTCCCCGCCAGGACCACCGGTCCGACGGCACCGCCGTCGTGGAGTGGGGCGGGGCGGAGTCGGCCCCTCCGGGCCGGTTCGGGCGTACGCTCTCCGGCCTGGGCCGGGACCGCCGGCTGCCGTCGCTGCTCGCGGCGCTGGGCGCGGTGGCCGCCCTCGCCTCGATGCTCGGCGAGTGGCAGGTGATGACCATTCCCAACGCCGGCCCGCAGGGGAACACTCCGGTACGGGTGCCCGGCGGAGTCTCCGACATCGGCGGCTTCGGGGTCGGCTACCTGGTCGGGCTGTTGGCGTTGGTCTGCGCGGTCGCGCTCGCGCTGCGCGGCACCGCGACTGTGCGGCGCAACGTCCGGATCGCCGGTCTGACCCTGGCCGGGGCGCTACTGGCGCTGCTGACCGCGACCGCCGCCTCGCTCGACGAGGCGGGTCAGCGCGTCTTCTTCTACTCGACCGACGACGGGTTCCGGGTCGAGCACGGCCGGGGGTTGGTGGCGGCCTTCGTCGCCTGCGCGCTCTTCGCGGTAGCGCTGAAGCTGGCCCCGGCCGGCCCCCTCCCGCCGCCCGAGGAGGCGGCGGACGAGGCGGCGGACGACGGGGGCGAGGCGGAGCCGGTCGGCCTGCGCCGCCGCAGCCGCAGGGGCCGGGAACTGGAGGACGACGGCCCGCCCGCGCCGGCGGACCTCACCGTCGGGCCGGCCATCCCCTTCGCCCGCCCCGAGCCCCGGGACTGACCGGCCCCCGCTCGACGGTGACCGCCGGCCCCACACTGGCGGCCGCCAGCCGCGTTTCGCGGAGCCAGGCACGTCCCCACCAGCCGGATGGCCCGCCGTGCGCTGGGCTGCCGGGAGCGGGGCGCGCGGATGGACGCGGCACACCGGTCCACGCGGTCCCCAACGGACGCGGCACACCGGTCCACGCTTTCCCCCAACGGACGGGGCACACCGGTCGACGCGGTCCGCCGACTGGACGCGGCACACCGGTCGACGCCTTCCGCCGACTGGACGCGGCGCGTCGTCGGCTGCGGGCGCCGATCGATGTAAGGACGACTGTCGAGCTGATGTCGTAAACGATTCATCCACCAACCCGCCGCCGATGCCCGTCGCGCTACCGCCACCGCACCGCACCGCACCACCCACACAGCCGGCGCCCCCGGACCCACCGCCCGATACCCATCGCGCAACCGCCACCGCACCAACCGCACGGTCGGCGCGGTCTCTTGCTGTTCGCATCGCCCGCGTTGTGCTCGTTGTCGGCGCTATCGCACCGCCGGCGTCACCGCTGTCCACACCGCGCGCGTCACCCGGACCGCCTTGCCTCCGAGGTTGGTCGCCGATGATGTCGTAAACGATTCAGCTCGACAGCGTCGTGACAGGCATCCCTGCCGAGGTCTAGAGACTCTGCCCACAGGTCCGAAGAGCCGGGGACGGTGACGCCGGTCCCCCTCGGCACCGGCCGATCGTTCCGCACTCTTCAGGGGGCCGCCCAGCGGACCTCGCCGTCCACCATGTCGTCGGTGGTCCGCAGGCCGAGCCGCTCGGCCACCCGGGCGGAGGCCCGATGGTCGGGATGCACGTGCGCGACCAGCGCTCCGATGCCCTGCTCCGCCAGCCAGCCGACCATGCCGGCGGCGGCCTCGCCGGCGTAGCCCCGACCCTGGTGCGGCGCCACGACGACCCAGGCCAGCTCGGCGACCGGCCGGTCGCCGTCGAACCGCACGGTGGCCTGCACGGTGCCGATCGCGTCGCCGGTGTCCCGGTGCCGGACGACCCAGTTGAGCCAGCCCTCCCGGCCGTCCGGGGACCGCCCGGCCGCCTGCCGGCGGTAGCGCTCCCGCAGCTCGTCGGGGGTCGCCGGGCTGCCGCCGATGTACTCGTGCAGGGCCTCGTCGTTCAGGAGGGGGGCGAGTTCCTCGGCGTGGTCGACCCGAAGGGGTTCGAGCACCAGCCGCTCGGTCCCGATGACCTCCGCCACCGGCCAGTCCCGCTTTTCCATCCGCCCACCGTACGGCCCGCCGGAGAGCCCTGGACGGGGACACCGTCGGGCCGTCGTCCGTTGGCACCGCATTCGCCGAAACGCCATGGTTGCGACGTGCCGCGCGAGGTACGGTTGCTGCCCGCCGTCACTCAGGGTCGAGGCACCGACGACCGAAACGGCTGGTTGCGGCGGCGGCGGGCGAAGGAGGAACGATGACCCGCCCGGGCCTGCCCAAGCTGATCGCCACCGATCTGGACGGGACGCTCGTCCGCAGCGACGAGACCGTCTCCGCGTACACCCACGAGGTGCTCGACCGGGTGCGGGCCGCCGGGATCCCGGTGGTCGGCGCGACCGGCCGCGGACCCCGGCTGGCCGAGCTGACCCGCAACGACATCCGCGCCGCCGATTTCCTGGTGATGGCCGGCGGCGGCCGCGTGGTCGACCAGAGCGACCCGGCCGGGCCGGTGGTGCTGCGCGACGAGCGCCTCCCCGCCGAGGTGCTGGCCACGCTGCTGGCCGACCTGGAGGTGGCGGTCGGGCCGCTGACGGTGATGGTCGAGGCGTCGGACGAGCACGGCGCGCCGCTCTGGGGCGACTACCACCCGAGCTGGCCCTACCAGGACGCGTTCGAGGCGCGCAGCCGCGCCGAGTGCCTCTCCTGCGACGTGATCAAGGCGTTCGTCCGGACCGCCGACCACCACGTCGACGAGCTGCTCGCCGTCGCCCGGCAGGTCGTCCCGCCGGAGGTCGCCACGCTCACCCAGGCCGGGCTGGGCTTCGTCGAGATCTGCCCGCCGGGGGTGGACAAGTCCACCGGGCTGACCGTCGTGGCGCAGCGGCTCGGCGTCGACCCGGCCGAGGTGCTGGTCTTCGGCGACATGCCCAACGACCTGCCGATGTTCGCGTGGGCCGGCTGGGCGCGGGTCGCCGTCTCCAACGCCCACCCGACGGTCCGCGCCGCCGCGGACGAGGTGACGCTGCGGAACGACGACGACGGAGTGGCGGTGTACCTCGATCGGCTACTGTCCCGCTGATGGGAGAGGCACCTCGGCTGATCGCCACCGACATCGACGGCACCCTGCTACGGGACGACCGCTCGCTCAGCCCGCACACCGCCGACGTGCTGGCGCGGATCTCCGCGCGGGGCACGCCGGTCGTGCTGGTCACCGGCCGTCCGATCCGCTGGTTGAAACTCGTGTACGACCAGCTCGCCGAGCCCCTGCCGGCGATCTGCGCCAACGGCGCGGTGGTCTACGACCCGGTTGCCGACGAGGTGCTACGGGCCGACCCGCTCGCCCCGGAACTGCTGGCGGAGGTGGCCCGGCGGCTGCGCGCCGAGGTGCCCGACGTCAGCTTCGCGGTGGAGATCGTCGACAGCCGGCAGATGCGGCACGAGGCGCACTACCCGCTGCGCTGGGACGCCGACCACGGGGCGATCCGGGCGGTCGAGACGCCCGAGGAGCTGCTGGCGGCGCCGGCGGTGAAGCTGCTGGCCCGGGCCGCCGACCAGGACCCGGACGCGTTCGTCGCCCTGGTCGCCGGGGCGTTGGGCGGGCTGGCTGAGGCCACCCACTCGTCGTACTCGGGGCTGGTGGAGATCTCCGCCGCGGGCGTGACCAAGGCGGCCGGGCTGGCCTGGTACTGCGCCCGGATCGGGATCGAGGCACGGGACGTGCTCGCGTTCGGCGACATGCCCAACGACGTGCCGATGCTGACCTGGGCCGGGCGGGGGGTGGCGGTCGCGAACGCGCACCCCGCCGTCCTGGAGATCGCCGACGAGGTGACCTCGGCGAACTCGACGGACGGCGTGGCGACGTACCTGGAGAAGGTCTTCGGGGCGGGGTGACGGCCGGCCGGGGCCCGGCCGGCCGACACGGTCAGAGGTACTGGCCGGTGCTGTGCCCCTCGCCGCCCTGCGGCTGGCCCATGCCCGGCATGCCCGGCATCACGCCGCCGGGGCCGCTGGGCAGCGCCGGCCGGCCGGAGCGCATCTGCTCCAGCTGGACCCGGGCGGCCATCTGCTGGGCGACGAGGGCCGCCTGGATGCCGTGGAAGAGGCCCTCCAGCCAGCCCACGAGCTGGGCGTGGGCGATGCGCAGCTCGCCCTCGCTGGGCGCCTTCTCCTCGGTGAAGGGCAGCGAGATCCGCTCCAGTTCCTCCCGCAGCTCGGGGGCGAGCCCCTCCTTGAGCTCGACGATCGACCGCTGGTGGATCTCGCGCATCCGGTGCCGGCTGGCATCGTCGAGCGGGGCGGCCTTGACCTCCTCCAGGAGCTGCTTGATCATGCTGCCGATCCGCATCACCTTGGCCGGCTGCTCGACCAGTCGGGTGGGGTCCTCGCCAGCGGCCTCGTCGGTCTGCACGGTGCCGACCGGCCGGCCGTCCGGGCCGACCACCACCACCGTTCCGGAGCGACCGGTGCCGTCCTGGCCCGGCTCGTCGTTCTGTCCAGCGGAGTGCGCTTCGGTCATGGGATCCATCTTTACCCAGCCGCCGGCGGCCATGCGCCCCGGGACCGATCCCGACGCCGGATCGGCGGGTGATCCGCGCTACGGTCGCGCCATGCCCGCCGACCCGCGCGCCGTGCTCAGCCGCCCCGCTCCGGCCCCGGACGTCACCGTCTCCTACGGCGACCATCCGGACCAGATCGCCGATCTCCGCCGGCCCGCCGGGTCGGGCCCGGCCCGACCGCTGGTCGTGGTGGTGCACGGCGGCTTCTGGCGGGCCGAGTACGACCGGCGGCACACCGGCCCGCTGGCCGCCGCGCTGGCCGCGCTCGGCCACCCGGTGGCCCAGGTGGAGTACCGCAGGACGGGGCAGCCGGGTGGCGGCTGGCCCGGAACGCTGACCGACGTGCTGACCGGCGTGAACGAGTTGCCCCGGCTGGCGGCCGAGGCGCTGCCCGGGCACGTCGCCGCGGGGCCCCCGGTCCTGGTGGGCCACTCGGCCGGCGGACACCTGGCGTTGTACGCGGCGGCGACCGCGCCGGCGACCGTCGGGGGCGTGCTGGCCCTGGCCCCGGTGTCGGACCTCGCCGAGGCGTACCGGCTGGATCTGGACTCCGGCGCGGTGGCCGCGCTGCTCGGCGGCGGCCCGGCGGACTTCCCCGACCGGTACGCCGTAGCCGATCCACGGCCGTTGGTACCCATTCCGGCACGGACAGTAGTCGTGCATGGTGCGCTGGACGAGCAGGTGCCGGTGGCGATGAGCCGGGAGTTCGTCGCGGCCGGCCGGGCGGCCGGGGGCGAGATCCGCCTCGTTGAGCTGCCGGAATGCGAGCATTTCGGGCTCATCGATCCGGAGTCGGCGGCCTGGCCTGAGGTCACGGCTGCTTTTCGATCTTTGCTCGAAGATCGCTAAGCATTGACGCAGCGTCGCTGACCGGGTAGAACGCCGAGGGGGCGTGATCCGCCCTGCAACGCTCCCCGGAAGGAACTCCGTGTCGCAGATGAACCGCAGGCGGGCACTTCAACTGCTGGCCGCGCTCGGGACGGCAGGGTTCGCCGCCGGCTGCGGCACCGACGCCGCCGAGGGGGAACCGGCGGGCCGGCGGAGCCCGATCAAGATCGGCCTCATCGCGCCCACCAGCGGCGGCCTCAAGGCGATCGGCGACGAGATCACCAACGGCTTCCAGCTCTTCCTCGACCTCAACGAGAACAGCCTGGGTGGGCACCCGGTCACCCTGCTCACCGCCGACGAGGGCGAGAGCGTGAAGACCGGCAAGGCCGCCGTCGAGGGGCTGCTGAAGCAGGGCGTGCTCGCCCTCACCGGCGTGGTCGACTCGAACATCATGTTCGGCATCCGCGACACCGTCGAGAAGGCCCGGGTGCCGTTGATCGGCTCGAACGCCTCGCCGACCAGCCTGCAGAGCGTCGTCTACATCTGGCGGACGTCGTACGTGCTGGACGAGGCGGGCCGGGCGCTGGGCCGCTACCTGCGGGAGCAGCTCGGCGCGTCGGAGCGACTGGCGATCATCGCGCCGGAGAACGTCGGCAGCCAGGACGTGGTGCGGGGCTTCAAGCAGGAGTTCGGCGAGACCGACCAGCGCATCAAGGACCCGGTCACCTGGACGGGCGTCTTCACCAACCCGTCCAAGTCGGCGTACCGGGCCGACATCCGCGCCGCGCTGAACCGGAACCCCGACGCCGTGTTCTGCTACTACGCCGGGCCGGCGGCCGTCGAGTTCATCAAGCAGCTGCGCATGGAGGGGTTCAAGGGCAAGGTCTACGCGCCGGGCTTCCTCACCGAGGGCACCGTCCTGGAGAGCGTCAAGGCCGAGGAGGCGATGGGCATCCAGACCGCCCTCAACTACTCGGCCGACCTGAACAACACGGCCAACCGGCGGTTCGCCTCCGCGTACCGCAAGAAGCACGGTGCCTCGCCCACCACCTACGCGATGGCCTCCTACGACGCCGCGCAGGTGCTCGACCAGGCCATCCGGGTCGCCGGGGACACGCCGAACCCGCAGCAGGTCAACCTGGCGCTCGGCAAGATCGGCCAGATCGACAGCCCGCGCGGGGTGTGGCAGTTCAACCAGCCGCGCACGCCGCAGCAGAAGTGGTACCTGCGCGAGGTCCAGCTCGACGGCCAGGTGCTGTCGAACGTGCTGGTCACCGAGCTGGCCACGCTCGGCTGAGCGCACCGACACGACGAGCGAAAGGGCCGGCCTCCCCTCCCGGAAGGCCGGCCCTTTCGTCGTACCCGGCCCGGCTCAGCGGCCCGGCGGCGCGGCCGGACTCAGTGGCGCAGCTCGGCGATGCAGCACTTCACGCTGCCGCCGCCCTTCTTCAGCTCGGCCAGCTCGACCGGGACCGGGTGGTAGCCGGCCGCCTTCAGCTTCCCGGCCAGCCGGGTCGCCTCGCTGTTGAGCACCACGTTGAGCCCGTCGCTGACCAGGTTCAGGCCGAAGGCCAGCGCGTCCTCGTCATCCGCGACCACCGCGTCGGGGAAGAGGTGGGCGAGCACCTTCTGGCTGGCCGCCGAGAAGGCGCCCGGGTAGTAGACGATGTTCTCGTCGTCGATCGAGGCGAGCGCCACGTCCAGGTGATAGAAGCGCGGGTCGACCAGGCGCAGCGACACCACCGGACGGCCGATCGCCTCCTGCGCCTCGGCGTGCGCCGGCAGCTCGGTGCGGAAGCCGTGCCCGGCGAGGACCAGCCCGCCGTGCGCCTCCGGCAGGTACGCGAAGTCGCCCTCGCCCTCGTTGGTCTCGCTCGGCGCGATGAACCGCCAGCCCTGCGACTCGTAGAACGCCCGGTGCGCGGCGGCCTCGGCGGTGCGCTGCTCGTGCTTGAACCGCGCGCCGTAGACGGTGCCGTCGACCACGAACGCGCCGTTGGCCGCGAAGACCATGTCGGGCAGGCCCGGCTCGGGCGTGAGCAGGTGCACCTCGTGGCCGAGACCGACGAGGGTCTCCCGCAGGCGGTCCCACTGCTTGACCGCCAGCTCCGGGTCGACCGGGGTGGTCACGTCCATCCACGGGTTGATCGCGTACTCGACCGCGAAGTGCTCGGGCGAGCACATGAGATATGTCCGCTTTCGCGGGACTCGCTGCTGGTTCACGGTGACCAAGGGTAGGTACCGTGGAACTTTGGTAACAGCCACAACCGTTGCTTCCCAGAGGCGGAACGTTGCAGATAGATGCCGTAGACCAGCGGATCATTGCGTTACTCGTCGCGGATGCCCGCGCCTCGTACGCGGACATCGGACAACGGGTCTCACTCTCCGCCCCGGCGGTCAAGAGGCGGGTGGACCGACTGCGCTCCGCCGGGGTGATCCGGGGCTTCACGGCGGTCGTCGACCCGGCCGCCGTCGGCTGGACCACCGAGGCGTTCGTCGAGCTGTTCTGCGCCGGCCGGACCACCCCGGCCCAGATCGGGGTGGCCACCCGCCGGCACCCGGAGGTGGTCGGCGCGTACACCGTCTCGGGCGAGGCCGACGCCCTCGTACACCTGCGGGCCGCCGACATCGCGCACCTGGAGGCGGCGCTGGAGCGGCTGCGGGCCGAGCCCTTCGTGACCTCCACCCGCAGCACCATCGTGCTCTCCCGCCTGGTCGAGTCCCCCGGCGTCGGGCCCTCCGTCGGCTGACCCGCCGGCCCCGCACCCGGCACCTGGTGGCGCGGTACCGCCGAGGTGCGCCGCCGGGGAACAGCGCGGAAAGCCCGGCCGGGTCGGAACCACGCGCCGGGCGGGCGCGTCGAACCGGCCATGACACGGGGAGCGCACGTCCTCGCGGCCGGCACGCTGGCCGCGCTCACCCTGCTCGGCGGGAGCGCCGTCCCGCCGCCGCTGCCCGGCGATCCGCCGCCGAGCCACCGGCCGTTCGCGCCGCGGCTGGTCTCCTTCGACTCCTGCGCCGAGGCGCTGTCCGGACTGCGGGCCGCCGCCCGCGCGTCCGTCGGCCCGTGGGGCTTCGCCGACGGCTGGCGCACCGCGTTCGGCGGTCCGCCCAGGGCCGAGTCGGGCGTGCGGGCGTCCGCCGCGTCCGCCCCGGAACACTCCACCACCAACAACCACGAGGCCGGCGCGGACGAGCCCGACCTGGTCAAGACCGACGGCCGGCGCATCGTCACGGTCAGCCGGGGGCTGCTGCGGGTGGTGGACCCGGCCGCCCGGCGGGAGACCGGGCGCGTCGACCTCACCCGGGCGCTGCCGGATCAGGGGTGGGGGGAGCAGACCCTGCTGCTGCACGGCGACCGGGCGCTGGTGCTGACCCGGACGGGCACGGTCCGGGAGCCGGTGATGCCGATGCCGGGGACGCGGATGCCGGGCGGCGTCGCCGCGTCCCGGCTGATCCTGGTCGACCTCGCGGGCGCGCCACGCGTCCTCGGCACCTACCGCGTGGAGGGGAGCCTGGTCGACGCCCGGCAGACCGGGTCCACCGCGCGGGTCGTGGTCCACACCCGGCCCCGGCTGGAGTTCCCGTACGCCGAGCGCGGCACCGACGCGACGCGGACGGCGGCCAACCACGCGGTGATCGACCGGGCCGGCGTGGAGGCGTGGCTGCCGGCGTACGAGTGGACGGCCGGCACCCAGCGGCACACCGGCCGGGTCGGCTGCGACCGGCTGAGCCGCCCGCCCGCGTGGTCCGGCACGTCGATGCTGACCGTGCTGAGCTTCGACCTGGCCACCGACCGGCTCGGCGACGGCGACCCGGTCAGCGTCGCCGCCGACGCCACCACCGTCTACGGCACCGGCCCAAACCTCTACCTCGCGGGCGAGCGGCCCGTCACCGGCCGGCCCGGCTCGCCGCACCGGGACCGGCGCGCCCGCGCGCAGGTCACCGAGATCTACCAGTTCGACACCGGCGCGCCGGGGCGTCCGCGCTACGTCGCCGCCGGCACCGTGCCGGGCACGCTCGTCAACCAGTACGCCCTCTCGGAGTGGCAGGGGCACCTGCGGGTCGCCACCACCACCGGCGATCCCTGGGCCGCCCGCCCGACCTCCGAGTCCGGCGTGCACGTGCTGCGCCGCGACGGCGACACCCTGGCCCGGACGGGCTCGGTCACCGGCCTCGGCCCGGGCGAGCGGATCTGGTCGGTGCGCTTCCTCGGCGGGTCCGCGTACGTGGTCACGTTCCGGCGGACCGACCCGCTCTACGCGGTCGACCTGACCGACCCCGACGCGCCCCGGGTCACCGGCGAGCTGAAGATCACCGGGTACTCGGCGTACCTGCACCCGCTGCCGGAGGGGCGACTGCTCGGCGTGGGCCAGGAGGCCGACCAGCGGGGCCGGACGCAGGGGGTCCAGGTCTCCCTGTTCGACGTCCGCGACCCGGCCCGGCCGACCCGGCTCGACCAGTGGCACGTGCCCCGGGCCTACTCCGCGCTGGAGTACGACTCGCACGCCTTCCTGCACCACCCGGAGACCGGGCTGGTCGCCCTCCCGGTCGGCGACGACGTACGCCTGCTGCGGGTCTCCGGGACCGACATCAGCGAGGTCGGCACGGTGTCCCATCCGGGCGACCCGGGCGCGGTGACCCGGTCGCTGCTGGTCGGGGACGTGCTCTGGACCGTCTCGGACACGGGCCTGCGGGCCGTCGACCCCACCACCGCGCGGAGCCTCGACTGGCTCCCCGTGACCTGATCCTCCCTCCCCGGCGGGTGGGGCCCGGTTTCTCGGGGTTTCCGGGCTCCACCCGCCGCACCGTCCGGGAGGGGGTCGGTCAGAGGTACATGCCGGTGCGGTGCTCGCCCTGGTCGCGCCTGACCGGCTTGTCGCCCTCGCCGAAGAAGCGCTTCCCGCCGAACTCCCCGTGCAGCCGGTCGTCCAGCTCGTCCGCGAGCCCCGTCATCACCTGCACGGCGAGCATCAGGTGGGTGGCCTGGAAGTTACGGCCGAAGACGGGGATGGACGCCCACACGGTGTCGTCGGCGCAGTAGAGCCGGCCGATCGGCATCCGGTTGGTCAGCTCCGACAGCTTCACGTAGAGCCGCTCGGTGGGCTCGACCTCCGTGAGCACCGGGGAGAAGACGTCCACCAGCGGCGGATTGTCGCGGACCCGGACGAAGACCATCGCCGAGCCGGCACGGATGGTGATGTCGCCGTCGGAGTCGACCTGCAACCGGTCCGAGTCCGACTTGAGCATGGTCGAGACGACCGTACGCACCCGCTCGGCGAGCGCGGCCACGTCGCCCTCCGGGGCCTGGGCGGCGGCCGCGGCGGCGAGCGCCTCGTCCAGGTCGCCCTCGACGTCCCGGTCCGGGCCGAACTCGCTGCGCGCGGTGCCCAGCGGCTCCACCGGCAGCGGCTCACCCTCGGCGTCGTGGATCAGGTAGACGAGGAAGGCGGGGTGCGGGGCGCCGTAGACGTCGCGCAGCGTCCGGGTGAGCAGGGCGGCGAGCTGGCTGGCCTCGGCGGTGCTGCCGTCCAGCCCGAAGTGCTCGCCGGAGCCCTCCACCACGCCGGGCGGCGACCAGCCGAGGGCGATCATGTCCGCCACCGCGGCCCGGTCCAGCCGGTAGCCCTGCGGGAGGGTGGCGTTGCCGACCGCGCGGGCGGCCAGCCTGCCGTCCGCGCCGACGTCGACGCTGAGGGAGTAGACGGCGTCGCCGGTGCCGGAGGCGGTGGGGTCGAGGGTCAGCTCGACGTGCGTGCCCGTCGGCAGTGCCCCCAACCGTTCGGCCAGCGCCCGCGCGAACTCCCGCCACGCCTGGGTGACCTTCGCCCGCAGGTCCGCCGTGGTGGGCTCGTCGAGCAGGATCGGCTCGTGGTGCGCCGGCAGGGTGCCGGGCGAGTCACCGTTCGGCGCCGAGGGGTGGTCTGCCGTCATGATCGCCTCCGTCCGTCCAGGTCACCCTACCCACGGACGCGGGGGGACGAATCAGCCCGACACCGATCGGACAACGGCGGTCAGGCCGGGGCCTCGCCGGGCCGTTCGCCGCCGAGTTCGACCGGCCAGGAGGCGGCCAGCGCGCTGAGCCGGGCCGCCGCGCCGGCCGGGTCCGCGCCCCCGCCGACCGCCAGCCCGAGCAGGTACGCGGTGACGGGCGCGCCCGGGCGCAGCACCTGGTGCGCCACGTCCTTCGCCAGGTCGAGCACGGCCGGCACCGGCACCCGGGCGGGGTCGAGGCCCAACTCGGCGCAGGCCGCCGTCACCCAGTCGTCCATCACCGTCATCGCGCCCACTCCTCCGCCCGGCGTACGTCCTCGTCAGTGTCGCAGTCGAACCAGGGCGGCGGGCCGGCACCGGTCCACGGCACCTGGCGGACCCGCAGCCCGGCGAGCAGCGCCCGGATCGGCGCCCCCGCCAGCGGCGCGGCTCCGCCGGGTCCGGCGGTGTGCGGCGGCCCGCCGGGCGGGGTCGGCTCGACGGCGGCCGGCTCGGCGCTGAACGCCGGCTCGGCGGTGGCGGCGCGCTCGACGGCGAGGCGGTCCAGGGCGGCGCGCAGCGGGGCGACCCGCCACACCCCGCAGAGCGTCTGCCGCCGCCCGTCGTCGTCCACGTAGCAGGCCCCGTCGTGACCGGCGTCGAGCCGGTCGAGCAGCGCGCCGACGGCGGCGCGGGTGAGCAGGGGCAGGTCGGCGGCGAGCAGGGCGACGACGGGCGTACCGGGATCGAGCAGGGCCAGCCCGGCCGCCGCGGCGGCGACCGGCCCGCCGCCGGGTGGGTCCTCCCGGGTCACCCGCACCCCGGCGGGCACCGGCCCGGGCGGGCCGACCACGACGCGCGGGGCGGCGTCGGCGACGGCGGCCAGCACCCGGTCCCGCATCGGCCGGCCGCCCACCGTCCGGGCGGGCTTGTCGACGCCCCCCATCCGGCGCGCGGCCCCGCCCGCCAGCACCACCGCCGCGTACGTGTCCACCCGGCCACGGTAGCCGTGCGGCCGCCCGGGCACGGGGTGCAGGATGGCGGGATGGGACGGGCGACTGACCGACGCGGCGTGCTCCGCATCGACCTCGACGCGGCGACCGGCCGGGCCTCGGTACGCCGGCAGGACACCCTCGCCGTGGAGGAGCCGCTGGAGATCCGGGTCGGCCCGCCCGGTCCCGGCCGGCGGCGGCCGCTCGCGGTCACCATGCGTACGCCCGGCGACGACCTCGACCTGGCGATCGGCTTCCTGCTGACCGAGGGGCTCATCCGCTCCGCCGACGACGTGCACACCGCGCAGCTCTGCGCCGGCGCGGAGACGCCCAACACGTACAACGTGGTGGACGTGGTGCTGGCGCCCGGTGTGCCCGAGCCGACCGCCGACCCGACCCGGAACTTCCACACCACCAGCGCCTGCGGGGTGTGCGGCAAGGCGAGCATCGACGCGGTGCGTACCCGATCGCTCTTCGCGGTGGGCGACGACCCCCTGACGGTGCCGGCGGCGGTCCTGACGGGGCTGCCGCAGCGGCTGCGCGCGGCGCAGCGTGGCTTCGACCGCACCGGCGGGCTGCACGCGGCGGGCCTGTTCACCGCGACCGGCGAGCTGGTCGTGCTGCGCGAGGACGTCGGCCGGCACAACGCCGTGGACAAGGTGATCGGCTGGGCCGTCCGCGAGCGGCGGTTGCCGCTGACCGGGCACGTGCTGCTCGTCTCCGGGCGGGCGAGCTTCGAGCTGACCCAGAAGGCGTGGATGGCGGGGGTGCCGCTGCTCGCGGCGGTCTCCGCGCCGAGCACCCTGGCGGCGGAGCTGGCCGAGGAGGCCGGACTGACCCTGGTCGGCTTCCTGCGCGACCAGACCATGAACGTCTACGCCCGCCCCGACCGGGTCACGACCTGATCCGTCACGGTCGGCACGGGCCGTGATCGGGGATGAGGTCCTCGGGCAACGAGCCACGAGGTGTGCGGCGGGGGATGGCGATGGACGTCATCGCCGCCCGCGAAGGGAGGGGCCTTCCGTCATAGGGTCGTGGACTCGTGGCAGGGCGCTGCCTGCGCCGGGCGCCGCTGGTCGAGGCTGGCCAACTCCTCGGGGGACAGGCGCAGCGCCCCGGCGGCCAGGTTCTCGACCAGATGGTCGGGGTTGCCGGTGCCGGGGATGGCCAGCAGGTGCGGGCCGCGGCTGAGGGTCCACGCGATCCGCACCTGCGCCGGCGTCACGCCGTGGGCGCGGGCGATGGCATGCACCGCCTCGTTGGTGGCCACGCCGCCGGCCTCACGTCCGTCGCCGGCGATCGCGAAGAACGGCACGAAGGCGACACCCTGCTCCCCGCAGGTGCGCACGAACTCGTCGTGCACACGTCGGGTGTCGACGCCGTACGGGTTCTGCACGCAGACCACCGGGGCGACCGCCTGCGCCTGCGCGAGGTGATGGGGGCGAATGTTCGACAGGCCGAGATGCCGGATGAGGCCGGCGTCGCGCAGCTCGGCCAGCGCGCCGAAGTGCTCCGCGACCGAGTCCAGCCCGTGCTGGCGCAGGTTCACGACGTCCAGGTGGTCGCGGCCGAGCTGGCGCAGGTTCTCCTCGACCTGCCCGCGCAGTTGGTCTGGCCGGGCCAGCGGCAGCCACTCCCCGGACGGATCGCGGCCCGGCCCGACCTTCGTGGTGATGACCAGTTCGTCGGCGTACGGCGAGAGCGCCGTGTTGATTAACTCGTTGGCCGACCGCAGCGGCGAGAAGTAGAACGCCGCCGTGTCGATGTGGTTGACCCCGAGCTCGACCGCCCGGCGCAGCACACCGACGGCCCGGTCGCGGTCGCTCGGCGCGCTGCCGTTGCCCGTCAGGCGCATCGCGCCGAACCCGATCCGGTTGACGGTCAGGTCGCCGAGCGTCCAGGTGCCCGCGGAGTCCGCAGTGATCATGTTGATGGGCATTGGGCGAACCTAGCCATCCCCGCTGCCCTGCACAGCCGGTCATCTGCCCGATACCGCTCCCGCAAGATCGTTGCTAAGTTATCTACAGTGCGGGCGCTCTGTCGGACCGACTCCGACACCGCCCTAGTCGAACAGACACCGCCCTAGTCGAACAGCCCCAACCGGACGACGGCGTCCCGGGCCAGCAGGAAACCGGCGATGCCGAGGATCCAGCCCAGCATGCTGCTGGAGCTGCGCATGATCCAGGCGTTCAGCCGGGCCAGCACCGGCTCGACCAGCCTCGGCCAGGCCACCCGGGCCGCCAGCAGCAGCACGGCCGGCAGCACCATCACCAGGCAGTAACCGGCGAGCAGCCCCACCACGCTCCCCGCGCCGAGCCCGGAGGTGGTCAGCAGGCCGATCGCGCCGAGGTACGGCAGCATCGTCGCCACCTCGGCGAGCGCCGCGAGCAGCGCCAGCCCGACCAGCCAGCGCGCCGACGAGTCCCCGGCGGCGACCCGGTCCCGCCAGCGCAGCGCAGCGCCGCCGGACTTGCGCTTACCGTCGTACCGGAAGCTCAGCGCGAACAACCCGACCCCGAGGACGAGCTGCGCCCAGAGCACGGGCCGGTTGTCCATCGCCCCGCCGAGGACGTCGGCCAGTTGGGCGCCGCCGAGGACGAGCAGCAGCCCGACGGCGAAGTAGAACGCGGTGATCGTGCCGAGGTAGGTCAGAAGCCGTGCGACCCTGACCCTGCCGGGGCTGAGCAGCAGCCAGACCGGGATGAAGAGGGTGCCGATGCTGGTGCTGTCGACCAGGGCCAGGCCGGCGAGCGAGAGCAGCAGTCCGACGCTCATGTCGGACGGTCAAGGAGTAGCGGCATGTGATCATTCTCGGGCGGCGCGGAGCCGGTGGAGTCGCCCCGCAGAACGAACGTCGGCTACATCCTTCGACGGACGTGCGCGCCCGCACGAGGCCGGCGACCTGACCGCGGTCAGCCCACAGTACGAGCGGGTCCTGCTCTCCTGGCTGGATCGGTGCCTCTCCGCCCATCCGACAGTTGAGCTAGGGACGTGGCTGGATCGGGAAGCGGCCCCGGCGGATCTGCCAGTGACGCCCGGCCTTCAGGTGGTCGATGATCGCCCGCTGGAGCACGGTGCGGCGCGGCAGCCGGTCGAGCGGCGTGGTCAGGCTGCGGAACACGAACCGCAGCACCTCGACGTCGGCGTCCAACCCTTCCGGCTCCTCGTAGGGCTCCAGCTCGAACATCCGCTGAAACCGGACGATGTTGGAATCCTCGGGCAGATATTCCAGCAGCTGCGGGTCGAGCAGCCACGAGCCGCAGGAGAACGCCGTGTAGTGCTCGTCGGGAAAGTGGCGCGGGAAGAACGCGCGTGCCTCGTCGAGGGACGCCGCGACCGCCTCCGAGGTCATCGGCCCCGACTCGGGGATGTGCAGGTCGAGGGCGGTGCCGCCGCGCTGGTATTGCAGGCGGCCCAGCTCGTAGAGGCCGCCGCGCGCGTGCAGCGTGAGCCAGCTCTGCATGACCGGCCAGCCCTCGCGGTGCATCCGCCGGTCGATCGCGAGGTTGCGGCCCAAATCGGCGAGGGTCGCCCACGACACGGCGTCGGAGATGCCGTGGTCACGGTGGTATCCCCTGACGACGTCGACCAGAGCCAGGTACGCGTACACGTAGAGATGGCGCCAGGCTGGGCCCCGTTCGCGCGGCAGCGCAGGACCGGGCGGCAGCCAGCCGTGGCCCCCGAGATCGGCGCGGACCAGCGCGATCGAGCGGTCGAGCAGCCAGCGCAGCTCCGACGTCCACAGTGGTGAGCCAGGATCGGGCCAGCCCGCCATGATCTCGGCGGCGTCGTCCGCTCGCACCGCTAGCCGGTCGAGGAGCGCGGGCGCGTCGGCCTTGGCGGGCAGCGGGGCCGACGGCCGGTCGCCGGCGAGCCGGTGCACGCGGTCGACGTCCTCGACGGGCACCTCGAGCCGGGCGGCGGTGTCGTCCAGGTCCACCCGGCCGACCCTACCGGCCGGTCGGCGTGCTCACCGGGGGCCGCCCCGGCTGCGTCGGCGGCGTACGACGCCCGGCATGCCGACGGCCGGCCACCCGTCCAACTCGGACGGTGGTACGCCCCGGCGCAGCAGGTCGTCGAGGAGCAGCGCCAGCGGGTAGTCGGGGTGCTCGGCCAGGCCCCGTTCCAGGGCCACCGCCGCCAGCGCCCCCTGCCCCGCCCGCCAGGCCGCGAACGCCAGCAGCGCGGCCGGCGCGGCGATCAGATCCGGCTCGGCCCGGCGCAGCACGTCGGCCCAGAGCGCGATGTCCTCGTCGCGCCCGTCGGTGCGCTCCCACGCGTGGTCGCGGACCGACAGGTGGGTCAGCAGCAGGCTCAGCCAGGCCACCTCGTCGTCGCTGAGCCGTTGTCCCCGCCGGTGCCGGCGCAACGCGCCGCGTACGGCCGTCGTGCCGGCGGCCCGGACCGCCCGCCCGCTGCGCAGATCCCCGACGGGCGCCATCTGCAGCAGGGCCGCCAGGCGCCGCTCGGCCCGGGCGGTGGCCCGGCGTACGGCCGAACGGGCCGGACCGGTGACCGGGGCGACCTGCGCGACGAGGGCGGCCCGGTCGGGCAGGGCGACCTGGCCGGCGAAGACGGCCGCCGCGCTGACCTCGCTGGCCCCGGCGTCGAAGGGCTTGCCCTCGGGCGGGCAGCACTCCGGCTCCGTGCAGACGTACGACCAGTATCGGCCCCCGGTGACACGGAGGGCGTCGAGCACGGGCAGCCCGGCCGAGGTCAGCGCGACGCGGACGGCGTCGACGGCGGGGGTGACCCGGGCGGCCGGGCCGTAGCCCAGGACCGTGGTGGTCTCGGCGCTCTGCCGGGCGATGACGCCGGCGAGGTGCCGGGCGGCGTCGCCCGGATCGGCGAGGTCGGGCAGGTCGGCGCGGGCGGCGAAGGTGATCCGGCGGGCCCGCATCGCGACCACGACGACGCTGTCGGCCGGGTGGAAGCCGAGCAGGTACGGCACGGCGGCGATGAGGTCGGCCGGGGAACGGACGGTGAGCCGGGGGCGGTCGGTCGGGGTCATGGCTGGCAGCCTGCGGCGCGGGCGGAACCGCGGGCAGCCCCTGTGGACGACACGCGGGTTATCCACAGACACGCAGCGTGTCGCCCCAGCTCAGGCGTTCACGCCTCCGCGGGCGCGGAGCGTTCCGGCTGGTCCGCCACCAGCGACGCCAGCTCACTGCGGGAGCCGACGCCCAGCTTCGGGTACGCCTTGTAGAGGTGGTAGCCGACCGTGCGGGGACTCAGGAAGAGCTGCGCGCCGATCTCGCGGTTGCTCAGCCCCCGGGCCGCCAGTTGGACCACCTGGTGTTCCTGCGGGGTCAGCCGCTGCACGGCGCCCGTGTCGGCGGCCCGGACGCTCTCCCCGGCGGCGCGCAGTTCGGCCCGCGCCCGCGCGCTCCAGGGCCGGGCCTGGAGCCGGTCGAAGATCTCCAGCGCCGAGTGCAGCACGATCCGCGCCTCGCTGATCCGGCGCGCCCGACGCAACCACTCGCCGTGGAGCAGTTCGGTGCGGGCCCGTTCGAACGGCGGGCCGCCCTGCCGGTGCAGCGCGACAGCCTGGGCGAACCGGTCGTCGGCGTTGCCGTCCAGCAGCGCCTGGCACCGCAGTGCGACCGCCCGCGTCCACGGCTGGCGGACGTGCGCGGCCCAGTCGGCGTACTGCCGGGCTGCGGGGAGCCCGTCCGCCGGCCGGTCCACCCGTACCGCGGCCTCCACCAGGTCGGGAAGGCTGGCCATCGCGCCGCCGCGGTGCCGCGCGGCCAGCATCCCGGAGAGCCGGCCGAAGGCCGCCTCGTACCGGCCGAGGCCCAGGTCCAGCAGGCTCAGCGCGCCCGCCGCGTGGACGTTTCCCGGCGTCACGCCCCGCGCGATCGGTTCCGCCGTCAGCTCGACGCACCGCCCTTCGTCCCCCCGGACGGCGGCCAGGGCGGCCAACACGGTGTTCAGGTAGACCGCGTGCCGGCGCTGCCCGGTGTCGGCGGCGATCCGCAGGCCCTCCGTGGCGTTGGCTTCCGCGTCGTCGTGCCAGCCCGACATGAGCTGGGTGCGGGCGAGCAGCGGGAGCACCGAGGCCAGCAGGCCGGCGGCGCCCTGCCGACGGGCCGTGTCGGCCAGTCGCGCCGCGATGTCGTGGGCGCTGTCGACGTCGGCCAGCATCAGGTGCCACCACCCGATGTCGAGCAGCTCCAGGTGCTGCGCGCAGCCCGTCGTCTCCTCGACCAGCAACCGCAGCGGTTCGACCGAGGCGTCGGAGAGGGCGTGCTGCGCGGCGAACACCCGGGACAGCGCGGTCACGAGGTGGGCGCTGGGCACGCCCAGCTCCTCGGCCCGCGCGGCGGTGCGCTCCAGCGCGCCGAGGTCGTCCGCGTGGGCCGCCGCCCGGCCGGCGCGGAAGAGCAGGTGACCGGCCCGACGCGGGTCGAGGGAGGCCACCGCCACGGCGGCGTCGGAGAGCAGGCGGTGGGCCTCCTTCGGGCGGTCCCGCGAGTCCAGCACGACGGCGCGGACCAGGGCGATGTCGGCCAGTTGCACGGGATCGGTGACGTAGTCGGCGGCCTGGTCGGCCAGCGCCGCGGCCCGATCCAGCTGGCCGGCGTCGGCGGCCGCCTCCGCCGCCGTGGTCAGCCGCTGCCCGCGCCGGGCCCGGTCCGCGGTGAGCGCGGCGGCCCGCTCGCACATCGCCGAGACCGCCGCGCTCACCCGGGGCGACCCGCTGCGGGCAGCGGTCTCCAGTGCCTGCGCCGCTTCCTCGTCCGGCCCGATGGCCATCGCCGACCGGTGCCAGGCGTACGAGCAGACGTCGCCCCGGGCCGCGTAGACCGCCGCGAGCGCCCCGTGCGCCGCCATCCGGCTGCCGACCTCCGCGGTCTCCCGCACCGCCGTACGCACCAGCGGATGGCGGAACACCAGCCGGCCCTCCACCAGCCGTACGAGCTGCGCCTGCTCGGCGGGGACCAGGTCGTCCCGGGTGCAGCCGAGGCGTTCGGCGGCCGGGAGCACCACGGCGGCGTCGGCGGTGGACGCGTCGGCGGCGACGACGAGCAGCCGTCGGGTCGCCTCGGGTAGCCGCCGCACCCGCTCGGCGAAGACCTGGTGCAGCCGCTGGTAGCGCGAGGACGGCACGCGGCGCGGCTCGCCGTCGAGCGGCAGTTCCAGCAGGGCGAGCGGGTTGCCCTGCGCCTCGGTGAGCAGATCGGACCGGAGGTAGCCGGGCACCGGCTCCGGCCGTTGCGCGACCAGGGCGGCGGCCGCCGCCTCGTCCAGCGGCCCGATCGGCAGCTCCGGCAGGCCGGCCGGGTCGAACGGGGACGGCTCGTCGGCACGGACCGCGACGACCACCGCGATCGCCTCGGCGTCGAGCCGACGCACGGCGAAGAGCAGCGCCTCCGCCGAGGCCGCGTCCAGCCAGTGCGCGTCGTCGACGAGGCAGAGCAGTGGGCGCTCCTCGGCCAGCTCGGCCAGCAGGCTCAGCACCGCCAGCCCGACCAGGAACCGGTTCGCGTCGCCGCCGGCCTCCTGCCCGAGCGCCGCCCGCAGCGCCCGGGCCTGGGGGGCGGGCAGGGCGTCCAGCCGGTCGGTCTCCCGGCCGAGCAGCAGGTGCAGCCCCGCGTAGGGGAAGCCCGCCTCCGACTCGATCCCGTCCGTGCGCAGCACCCGCATGTCGCCGGCCAGGTGCGCGGTGTGGTCGAGCAGCGCCGACTTGCCGATCCCGGCCTCGCCCCGCAGGACGAGCACCCCGCTGCGGCCGGACCGCGCCTGCCGGAGCAGGGTGTCGATCCGGGAGATCTCCTCGGTCCGGCCATGCAGCACGGGAGTCAAGGCTACGCGGCCACCGTCGCGCTCATCGCCTGGTACAGGGTCTCCTCCGACAGCGCGCCGTTCAGCGTACGACCGGCGATCCGGAACACCGGCACCCCGCGTACGCCCTCGGCCCGCACCCGGGCGAGTTCGGCGCGCACGTCGTCGTCGCCGCCGTCCTGCCAGGCGACGCCCGCCTCGTCGGCGAGCCGGCGCAGCGTGGCCGGGTCGGCGATGTTGAGCTCGTCGGTGTGGTGGGCGCGGAACAGCCGCTCCACCATCGCCTCGCCCCGCCCCTGCCGGGCGGCCACCGCGTTCAGGCGGTGCGCGGGCAGCGTGTCGGACCACACCGCGTGGCGGTGCCGGAACGTCAGCCCCTCGCTCGCCGCCTTCGACTCGATGCCGGCGATCGCGTCGTCCGCTCCCGCCCCGAAGGCCCGGCGCAGCACGTCGATCTTCGGTTCGCCGTCGACCGTGGCGCGGGGGTCCAGTTGGAACGGCCGGAACCGCACCCTCACCTCCCCGCCCTCGGCGCGGATCCGGGCCGCCGCGCGCTGGAACCGGGCGAAGGCGAAGTACGACCACACGCACGGCACGTCGAAGACGAATTCCACGTCCATCGTCCGCTCCCTTCTCTGTTCCTCGGGTCAGGCCGCGTACGGGGCGCGCTCGCGGGCCTCGCGCAGTGCCCGCCCCCACCAGCCGAGCTGGTCCAGGACGGTCTTGGCGGCGCTGTCGCAGCCCTGCGGATCCACCGGCGAACCGGACTCGTCGAACTTGTCCCAGCAGCCGTGGAAGCTGACGGTGTCCCGCACGGTCGTCGCGTGCACCTCGGCGAAGACCGTGCGCAGGTGCTCCACGGCACGCAGGCCACCGGCGAGCCCGCCGTAGGAGACGAAGCCGACCGGCTTGGCGCGCCACTCGTCGCGGTACCAGTCGATCGCGATCTTGATCGAGGCCGGATAGCTGTGGTTGTACTCCGGCGTGACCACCACGAAGGCGTCGGCGCCGGCCAGCCGCGGCGCGAGCGCGCCGACCGCCGCCGGCTCCGGCGCGCCGAAATCGTTGAGCGTGGCCGGCAGGTCGACCTCCGCCAGGTCGATCACGTCGACATCGAAACCGCCGTGCCGCCGCGCCCGGTCGACGAACCAGTCGGCCACCACCGGGCCGAAGCGCCCCTCCCGGGTGCTGGCCACGATGACGGCGAGGCGCAACTGCTGCGTGGTCATGGATGTTCTCCCAGGTCGGTCGGGGTGTGTGTCGACCACGCTAGGCAGCCGGCGGCCCCCCGCCATCTGTCAACCGACCGGTCACGGACCCGGACCCCCGCCCCGGTGGCCGGTACGGTCGTTCGACAGATGCCCGGCGGACGTCCCCGTTCCTACCGTCGGCGTCCATGACCACCACACACGCGTCGCAGCAGCCACCGCCCGTCGTCCGCACCCGCTGGGCCCCGGTCGCCGCGGTGGCCCTCGCCATGCTCGTGGTGACCTCGGAGATGAGCATCGCCGGCGTGGTGCTGCCCTCCATCGGCTCCGACCTGGCGGCCGACCCGGCGGCCACCACCTGGGTGTTGCTGGCGTACGCACTCCCGATGGCCGCGATCTCCATTCCGGCCGGCCGCTGGGCCGACCAGGCCGATCCCCGGCTGATCTTCGTCGTGTCCATGGCCGGCATCGGCGTCACCAGCGTGCTCGCTGCCCTCGCGCCGACGATGTGGGTGCTGCTGGCCGTACGCCTGCTCCAGGGCGTCACCGGCGGGCTCACCCTGGCGGTCTACCTGCCGGTGATCGCCGCGACCGTGCGGGCGGACCAGCGGGCCCGCGCGATCGGCACGGTGGTGACCATCATGACCATCGGCGGGATGGCTGGCACGTCGCTCGGCGGGCTGGTCGCGGGCGCGTTCGGCTGGCGGGCGGTGTTCCTGCTCAAGCTGCCCCTCGTCGCGGCCGCGCTCTGGCTGGGCCTGCGGGCGCTGCCCCGCGACGGCCGGGGACTGCCCAACCCCGGCCTGCCGCTGCTGAGCGAGGTGGCGCTGCTGGGCGGCACGGTCGCCACGGTGCTCGTCGCGGTCGACGAGATCGCGGCGCGGCCGGCGGTGGCCGCCGGGCTGGGCGCGCTCGCCGTGGGACTCGGCCTGGCCTGGGCCCGGCTGCCCGCCGCGCGACCGGTCATCGCGCTGGTACGCGACCGTCGCTTCGGGTTCACCGTCCTCGGGCTGTTCCTGGTGTGCTTCAACGTCGCGCTGACGGCCTTCCTCCTGCCGTACTTCCTCGCCGATGTGCTGCACGAGGGCCCGGAGGTGACCGGGATGCTGCTGCTGGTCAACATCGGCGCCATGACGGTCGCCTCGCCGGTCGCCGGCTGGCTCGCCGACCGGATCGGCGCGCTGCCGGCGGCGGCGACGGGTGCCGCGCTGGTAGCCGGGGCCACGCTGCTGCCGGTCACGCTCCCCGCCGACGCCGGGCTGGCGCACGTCGGGTGGCAGATCGCGGTGACGGGCGTCGGGTTCGGCCTCTTCAACACCCCGATCATCGCGGCGGTCATGGCGGCGGCGCCCGCCGGCGCCACCGGCGCCGCCGGCGGGGTCAGCGGCACCGTACGGATGATCGCGACGACGCTCGCGCCGGCAGTCGCCGCGCTGTGCTGGACCGCCGGCGGCGGCGGGCTGGCCGGCTTCCGCACCGCCTTGGTGGTGCTCACGGCGATCCAGGCCGCCGGGGCGCTGGCGCTGCTGGCCGCCCGGCGCCGCGACCCCGCCCCGGTACCCGCCCGCGCCGGCGACTGACGGGTTACCTTGCGCAGATGGATCTGGCGTACCTGCGGGCGCACCCGGAGCACCTGCCGACCTTCCTGACCCACCAGCGGATCCGGGAGACGCCGGTCGCCGGCGGCGACATCTGCGCCGCGTCCCGGCTGACCCTCGACGACGGCCACTCGATCTTCGCCAAGACCTGGCCGGAGAGCGCCGGCCGGCCGGTGCCGGAGGGCTTCTTCGCCGCCGAGGCGGCCGGCCTGCGCTGGCTGCGGGAGGCGGGCGCCGTCGCGGTGCCGGAGGTGGTCGTGGCGCTGCCCGAGCTGCTGGCGCTCGACTGGGTGGAGCCTGGCGAGCCGACGCCCGAGGCGGCCGAGCGGTTCGGCCGGGAACTGGCGGGACTGCACCGGGCCGGCGCGCCGGCGTTCGGGGCCGGGTGGACCGGGTTCATCGGCGCGCTCCCGCAGGACAACACGCGGGACGACGGCCCGTGGTCGCGCTGGTTCGCCGAGCGCCGGCTGGTCCCGTACCTGCGCCGGTCCGTGGACGGCGGCGCGCTGACCGGCGCGGAGGCCGCGCTGGTCGAGGAGGTCGTCGACCGGATCGGGGAGTTCGGCGGGGACGAGCCGCCGGCCCGCATCCACGGGGACCTCTGGCCCGGCAACGTGCTCTGGGGGGCCGACGACCGGGTGTGGCTGGTGGACCCGGCCGCGCACGGCGGGCACCGGGAGACCGACCTGGCGCAGCTGGCGCTCTTCGGCGGCGTGCCCCACCTCGACCGGGTCCTCGCCGCGTACGCGGAGGCGTGGCCGCCCGCCGACGGGTGGCGGGAGCGGGTGCCGCTGCACCAGCTCCACCTGATGCTGGTGCACACCGCCCTCTTCGGCGCGGCGTACCGCGATGCGGTCTCCCGCACCGCCCGAGCGGCCCTGACCGGGCTGGTGCGCGCTACCGTCGACGGGTGAACGCCGCCCCGCCGACCGACGGCGCCCTCGTCGACCGGTACGGCCGCGTCGCCCGGGACCTGCGCGTGTCCCTGACCGACAAGTGCAACCTGCGCTGCACCTACTGCATGCCGGCCGAGGGGCTGCCCTGGCTGGCCGGCCCGGAACTGCTCGGCGACGAGGAGATCGTCCGGCTGGTCCGGGTCGCGGTGCGGCGGCTGGGCGTGACCGAGGTGCGGTTCACCGGCGGGGAGCCGCTGATCCGGCCCGGCCTGGTCGGCATCGTGGCCGCCGTGGCGGCGCTGGAGCCGCGCCCCCGGATCTCGCTCACCACCAACGGCATCGGGCTGGACCGGCTCGCCCCCGCGCTGCGCGCCGCCGGACTGGACCGGGTGAACGTCTCGCTGGACACCCTGGACCCGGAGCGGTTCGCCCGGCTCACCCGGCGCCCGCGCCTGCCGGACGTGCTCGCCGGGCTGGCCGGGGCGACCGCCGCCGGGCTCACCCCGATCAAGGTCAACACCGTGCTGATGCGCGGCGTCAACGACGACGAGGCCCCGGCGCTGCTCCGCTTCGCGCTGGCGCAGGGCTACGAGCTGCGGTTCATCGAGCAGATGCCGCTGGACGCCCAGCACGGCTGGGACCGGGCCACCATGGTCACCGCCGACGAGATCCTGGCCCACCTGCACGGCGAGTTCGCCCTGACCCCCGACCCGGTGGAACGCGGCGCCGCCCCGGCCGAGACCTGGCTGGTCGACGGCGGCCCGGCCCGGGTCGGCGTGATCGCCAGCGTCACCCGGCCGTTCTGCGGCGACTGCGACCGCACCCGGCTCACCGCCGACGGGCAGGTCCGCGCCTGCCTCTTCGCGACCGAGGAGTCCGACCTGCGCGGCGCGCTGCGGGCCGGGGCGGACGACGACGAGCTGGCCCGGCGCTGGCGGGCCGCGATGTGGGGCAAGCGGGCCGGGCACGGCATCGACGACCCCGCCTTCCTGCAACCCGCCCGGCCCATGTCGGCCATCGGAGGATGACCGTGACCGAACCGACGCGGCCGGCCGACGCCGGACCGCCGGCCCACGCCGCGCAGGCAGCCGACACCGGACAGGCGGTTCCGCCTGCTGACGCCGGACCGCCGCTCACCGTGCGCTACTTCGCGGGGGCGCGGGCCGCCGCCGGCCGGGCCGAGGAGACCGCGTCCGCCGGCGGCGGTCTCGACGAACTCCTGGTGGAGCTGGCCGCGCGGCACGGGGAGCGGCTCGCCGCCGTGCTGCGGGTGGCGAGTTTCCTGGTCGACGGCGTGACCTGTCATGATCGTCGGGCACCGCTACCGGCCGGGGCCACGATCGACGTCCTGCCCCCCTTCGCGGGCGGCTGAGGAGGCGCACAACATGTTGGCGGCACTGGCGTTCGTGGCCACCATGGCGCTGATCACCGGCCTGATCCACCTCTACCTGTGGAAGCGGCTGGTGCGGGACACCACCGCGCCGGGGCGCTGGCGGCGGATCGGCGGGATCACCGCCCTGGTGTTGGCGCTGCTCGTACCGGCGACCATGGCCGGCACCCAGGCGGGTCTCTACTGGCTCGCGTGGCCGGGCTACCTCTGGCTCGCCGTCATGTTCTACCTGCTGGTCCTGCTGGTGGCGCTGGAAGTGCCGATGCTGGTGACCCGGCTCGTGCTGCGCCGCCGGGTCGCCGCCGCGGAGCCCACCGCCGCCGCGCCCGAGCCCGCCCTGGTCGGCGCGTCGGGCCCGGCCGACCCGCCGGCCGCCGGCGCGGTCGCGCAGCCGGACCACGACCCGGCCCGCCGGTTGCTGCTCGCCCGTGGGGCGGCGATCTTCGCCGGGCTCACCGCCACCGGCCTCACCGGGTACGGCATCCGCACCGCCCTCGGCCCGCCGCGGCTCGACCGGGTGCAGATCCCGCTGGCCAAGCTCCCCCGGAGCATGGACGGCCTGCGGATCGCCACGGTCTCCGACATCCACCTCGGCCCGCTGCGCGGCCGTGCGCACACCGAGCGGATCGTCGCCGCGATCAACCGCCTCGACGCCGACATCGTCGCCGTCGTCGGTGACCTCGTCGACGGCTCGGTGGCCGAGCTGGGCGAGGCGGCCGAGCCGCTGCGTGGCCTGCGTTCCCGGCACGGCAGCTACTTCGTCACCGGCAACCACGAGTACTACTCGGGCGTCGAGGAGTGGGTCCAGGAGCTGGACCGGCTCGGCCTGCGGGTCATGCAGAACGAGCGGACCGAGATCCAGGCCCGGGGCGGGGTGCTGGACCTGGCCGGGGTCAACGACGTCACCGCCGCCGGCACCGGCCTGGCCGCCCCCGCGGACTACGCGGCGGCGCTGGGCGACCGCGACCCGAGCCGACCGGTGGTGCTGCTCGCCCACCAGCCGGTGGCCGCGGTGGAGGCGGCGAAGTTCGGCGTCGACCTGCAACTCTCGGGCCACACCCACGGCGGCCAGATGGTGCCGTTCAACCTGCTGGTGAAGCTCCAGCAGCCGGTGGTCTCCGGCCTCGGCGAGGTCGACGGCACCAAGGTCTACGTCACCAACGGCGCCGGCTTCTGGGGCCCGCCGGTCCGCGTCGGCGCCGAACCGCAGATCACCCTGGTCGAGCTGCGCACCCGCTGACCCTCGGCGCGGGCGGCTGACCCATGGCCCGGCCCGGCCCATAGCGCGGGACCGTCGGCTTGTCCAGCACCGGCCGCTCAGGTCACGGGTGCGCGTGGCGACCGGCGGGTAATGGATCGGGCGTGACAGGATGCGGCGTGCCTCCGTTCAGCGCCGCACCCTCCGGTGGCCTCCCGCCGTTCGTCGCGGATCTGCACATCCACTCGAAGTACTCGCGCGCGTGCAGCCGCGACCTCACCCTGCCCAACCTGGGCTGGTGGGCGCGGCGCAAGGGCATCGGCGTGCTCGGCACCGGCGACTTCACCCACCCCGCCTGGTACGACCACCTGCGCGAGACGCTGCACCCCGCCGAGCCCGGCCTGCACCGGCTCAGCCCCGAGGCGGAACGGGACATCGCCCGCCGGCTGCCGCCCCGGCTGGCCAGCGAGGCGGAGACGGACCCGGTCCGGTTCATGCTCAGCGTGGAGATCTCCACGATCTACAAGCGGGACGACCGCACCCGCAAGGTGCACCACCTCATCTACCTGCCCGACCTGGACGCGGTGGCCCGGTTCAACACCGCGCTCGGGCGGATCGGCAACCTCGGCTCGGACGGCCGGCCGATCCTCGGCCTGGACTCCCGGGACCTGCTGGAGATCACCCTGGAGGCCAGCGCCGACGGCTACCTGGTGCCGGCGCACATCTGGACGCCGTGGTTCTCCGCGCTGGGCTCGAAGTCCGGCTTCGACGCGATCGCCGACTGCTACGCCGACCTGGCCGACCACGTCTTCGCCGTGGAGACCGGCCTCTCCTCCGACCCGGAGATGAACTGGCGGGTCGGCAGCCTGGACCGCTACCAGCTCGTGTCCAACTCGGACGCGCACTCGCCGCCGGCCCTGGCCCGGGAGGCCACCGTCTTCGCCACCGCGCGGGACTACTTCGCCATCCGGGACGCGCTGCGTACCGGCGACGGGCTGGCGGGGACCATCGAGTTCTTCCCCGAGGAGGGCAAGTACCACGCGGACGGGCACCGGCTCTGCGGGGTCAACTGGTCCCCGGAGCGGACCCGGGCCGCCGGTGGCCGCTGCCCGGAGTGCGGCAAGCCGCTGACCGTCGGCGTGCTGAGCCGGGTCGAGGAGTTGGCCGACCGCCCGGCGGGCCATCGGCCCCCGCACGCCCGGGACGTCACCCACCTCGTGCCGCTGGCCGAGATCCTCGGCGAGCTCAACAAGGTGGGCGCCCGCTCGAAGAAGGTCGAGGGAAAGCTCAACGAGCTGCTCGCCGCGCTCGGCCCGGAGCTGGAGATCCTCACCACCACCCCGCTCGCCGAGATCTCGAAGGTCGGCGGGGAACTGCTCGCCGAGGGCATCGGCCGGCTGCGCCGGGGCGACGTCCGCCGCGTCCCCGGCTACGACGGCGAGTACGGCGTCATCACCCTCTTCGACCCGGCCGAACTGGGCGGCAACGCCGGTGCGGCCCAGGAGACCCTCTTCGACGTACCCGTGCCGGCGCAGCGCACCCCCGCGGAGCCGGCGCCGAAGCCCCGCGCCAAGCGCCCGGCGGCGGCCAAGGCCGAGCCGAAACGCAAGGCCGCGCCGCCCACGCCGCCGCCCCCGATCGCGCCGGCGCCCTCGCCGCACGAGCCGTTCGAGCCCATGCTCGCCGGCATGGAGGAGGTCGGCACCGGCCTGCTGGACCGGCTGGACGCGATGCAACGGGTGGCCGCGTCCGCGCCCGGCGGCCCGCTGCTCATCGTCGCGGGGCCCGGCACCGGCAAGACCCGGACCCTGACCCACCGGATCGCCTACCTCTGCGCCGAGCTGAACGTCTTCCCGGAGCAGTGCCTGGCGATCACGTTCACCCGGCGCGCCGCCGAGGAGCTGCGGCACCGCCTCGACGGCCTGCTCGGGCCGGTCGCCGAGGACGTCACCGTCGGCACCTTCCACTCGCTGGGGCTGACCATCCTCCGGGAGAACGCCGACGCCGTCGGCCTGCCGGCGGACTTCCGGATCGCCGACGACGCCCAGCGGGCGGAGGCCCGCGCCGAGGCCGGCGCCGACGAGGCCGGGTACACGGCGCTGCTGCGCAAGCAGGACCTGGTCGACCTGGACGAGCTGCTCACCCTGCCGGTCGGGCTGCTGCGCGCGGACAAGAAGCTGGTGCAGCGCTACCGGGAGCGCTGGCGGTGGATCTTCGTCGACGAGTACCAGGACGTCGACGCGGTGCAGTACGAGCTGCTGCGGCTGCTCAGCCCCGCCGACGGCAACCTGTGCGCGATCGGCGACCCGGACCAGGCCATCTACTCCTTCCGGGGTGCCGACGTCGGCTACTTCCTGCGCTTCTCGGAGGACTTCACCGACGCCCGGCTGGTGCGGCTGAACCGCAACTACCGCTCGTCGGCCCCCATCCTGGCCGCCGCCGTGCAGGCCATCGCGCCGTCGTCACTGGTCCGCGGCCGCCGGCTCGACCCGGCCCGGCTCGACCCGGAGGCCCCGCTGGTCGGCCGCTACCCCGCCAGCTCCGTCGCCGACGAGGCCGACTTCGTCGTACGCACCATCGACGAGCTGGTCGGCGGGCTGTCCCACCGGTCGCTGGACTCGGGGCGGATCGACGGCCGGACCACCTCGCTCTCGTTCTCCGACATCGCGGTGCTCTACCGCACCGACGCGCAGGCCGCGCCGATCGTGGACGCGCTGGCCCGGGCGAACATCCCCGTGCAGAAGCGCTCGCACGACCGGCTGCGGGACCGGCCCGGGGTGGCGGCCATCGCCCGCGAGCTGCGGCACGCCGACGGGCTCGACGGATCGCTGGCCGCCCGGGTCCGGCTGGCCGGACAGGTGCTGGCGGAGCGGTTCGCCGTGCCGACGCTGGACGGCGCCGGCACGGTCCGCCCGGAGGACGTCCGGTCGGCCGTCGACCTGCTCACCCCGCTGGCCCGGCGGTGCGGCGACGACCTGCCGATGTTCCTCTCCCAGCTCGCCACGGGCGCGGAGGTGGACGCCCTCGACCCGCGCGCCGAGGCGGTCACCCTGCTCACCCTGCACGCCGCGAAGGGGCTGGAGTTCCCGGTGGTCTTCCTGGTCGGCGCCGAGGACGGGCTGCTCCCGCTGCGCTGGCCCGGCAGCACGCCCGACGACGACGCGATCGCCGAGGAGCGGCGGCTCTTCTTCGTCGGGCTGACCCGGGCCCAGGACCGCCTGTACGTCAGCCACGCCGCCCGCCGCACCCGGCACGGCAGCGAACGCGAGTGCGCCCCGTCGCCGTTCCTCGACGCCATCGACCCGGGCCTGTTCGAACGCTTCGGCGACGCCGAGCCCCGCCGTCCCCGGGACCGCCAGCTCCGCCTCATCTGACCCGACCCCGACACCCCGCGCTCCCCTCGCCCGCGGCGCGGCCGGGGCAGGTGGAGTCGGGTCAGGCGGTGAGGGCGGTCAGCCAGGCGCCCGCCAGGAGGGCCGGGCCGAGCGGGAGAGGGGTGTCCCGACGCACCCTGCCGCCGGCCAGCAGGACGAGCACCACCACGCCGTTGAGCAGGTGCGGCAGGAGCAGCCCGAGGGCCAGGGGCGACCAGCCCAACCAGCCGAGCGGCAGGCCCAGCACGGCGGCGAGCTTCACGTCGCCGAAGCCCAGTCGCGAGCCGGGCAGCAGCGCCAGCAGCACGTAGCCGGCGAAGGAGAGCGCGGCCCCCGCCGCCGCGCCGAGCAACCGCTCCGGGGCCCCGGTCGACAGCGCCGCGCCGGCCAGGCCGCCGACGACGACCAGCGCGGCGGCGCCCACCAGCGGATCGGGCAGCCGCAGGCAGGCCAGGTCGACCACGGCGAGCACCAACCCGAACGCCGCCAGCCCGAGGAAGGCCGGCAGGGCCGGGTCGCCGCCGCGGGCCGCCGCGAGCCCGGCGAACACGACCGCCCCCACCGCCGCGCCGGCGACCGCGCCGGACCCGGTGGCCGCACCGGGCCGGATCGACCCCGGGCGGGCCGTCCAGCGGCGGCCGACCCGGGGCGCGGCGAGGCCGGCGAGGCCGCCGAGCAGCGCCGCGTACGCCACCAGCCCGCCCGACACGGGCCGGACGCTACCGGCGGGACGGCTCCGGCGCGGTCCCCGGTACGGGACGTCGGGGTCTCTCCGTGCTCACCACCAGGGCCACCCCGGCGACGATGACCGCACCGCCGAGCAGCACCTGCACGGTCACCGGCTCCGCGACGAACAGCGCGCCGAGCAGCACCGCGACCGCCGGGTTGACGTAGGCGTACGTCGAGACCAGCGAGATCGGGGCGTGGTGCAGCAGCCAGACGTACGCGGTGAAGGCGACCAGCGAGCCGGCCACCATCAGGTACGCGAGCGCCAGCCACGACCGCGCGGTCACCTCGCCCGGATCGAAGCCCGCCAGCTCACCGCGACCCATGGCGAGAACGGCGAGCGCCACCGCCCCGGCGAACATCTCGTAGACCGTGGCGACGAACGGGTCGGCGGGCATCCGGATCCGGCCGGAGAGGAACGAGCCGACCGACCAGCTCGCGGCGCCCGCGACCACGGTCAACGCCCCGGCGAGCGGTACGGCGTCCGCCCCGCCGGTCGGCAGCACGAGCAGCACCAGGCCGACGAAGCCCAGCGTCACCCCGGCCAGCGTCCAGAACCGGGGCCGGTCGCCCGTGACCGTACGCAGCAGCACCACCAGCAGTGGGACGGTGGCCACGAGCAGCGCGGCGATCCCGGAGGGCACCGCGACGCCCGGCGGGCCGGACTCGGCGAGCACCACCAGCCCGTTGCCGCCGGCCAGCAGCAGCACCCCGACCAGCGCGGCCGAGCCGAGCTGCCGGCGATCGACGCGCAGCGCGCCCGGGCCCCGGCGCAGCCGCAGCACGACCGACAGCACCAGGCCGGCGGCGGCGAACCGGAGGGCCGCGGAGCCGAGCGGCGGCATCGACTCCACGGCGATCTTGATGCCGAGGTAGGTGGAGCCCCACAGGACGTAGACCAGCAGCAGGGCGGTCCAGACCAGCGCCGGCGTGGCGGCGGCCGCCCGGCCGGCCCCGGTGGCCGGGTCGGTCCGGGTGGGCGGGCCGGCGGGCGCTGGCGCACTCGGTGAGCGTGGTCTCATCGGTGGACACGCTACGGTGGCGTGGGCGTCGGTGTCCCTCGTTGGTGGCCGGCCTCTCACCACTCACGCGGGAGACGTGCATGGCGAACTACGGACCACCGGGTCGGGGGGACCCGGAACCGTGGCGCGGGCGGCAGCCCGACGAGGCGTACGGCCCCCCTGCCGGGTCCGCCGGGCGGGGCGGGTGGGACGACCCGCACGCCGCGTACCCGCCGCCGGAGCCCCGCTACGGCGCGGACCCCCACCGCCGGGACGGTCCCGGCCACGGATCGGGGCCGCACCACCAGGGGCCCTACCATCCGGGACCGCCGGCCCCCGCCCACGACCACGGTCCCGCCGCCCAGCCGTACGCCCCCTGGCGGGACCAGGACGCCGGCGCGGCCCCCTTCCCGTACGCCGCCGGGCCCACCCCGCCGCCGGTGCGCCGGCGCGGCCGGGGGCCGGTCGTCGCGGTGCTGGTGGCGGTCGCGGTGCTGGCCCTCGGCGGCGGCGCGGCGGTTCTCTACCTGCTCGGCCAGGACGACGAGGCGCCCCTGGTCACCCCGAGCGCGTCGGCGCCGGCCGCCGGGACGGGCGTGCCGGAGGCGTCGGCGAGCGGGCCGACCTCGGCGCCCAGCGCCCCGGCCCCCGAATCCTCCGCCGACCCGCGCTTCGTCAAGGCCGGGCAGTGCGTCCGCAACGACGGTCCGGCCGGCGGCAAGCCCAAGCTGCTGATCAGCGACTGCGGCCCGCAGACGTACGAGGTGCTGCGCCGGATCGACGGAGCGACCAGCGGCGAGAAGGACGCCGCGGCCAAGTGCGCCAAGGTCGACGGCTACACCAACTGGTATTTCTTCGACAGCGAGCTTGACACCCTCGACTTCGTGCTCTGCCTGAAGCAGCGCTGAGCAACCGCACCCCTGGGGAAGAGATGACAACCTACGGATCACCCGGACAGCCGGACGACCCCTACCAGCGCCCGCCCGGCACGCCGGGCGGGCCGCCGCCCGTCGACCCGACGCTGCCCCAGTGGGGACAGCCGCCGCCGGCCGGCGCGGAGCCACCGGCCGCCCCGCAGTGGGGCCAGCCGCAGCCCGGCGGCGAACCGCCCACTGCGCCGCAGTGGGGGCAGCCGCAGCCCGGCGGGGAACCACCCGCCGCCCCCGCCTGGGGTCAGCCGGCCCCGGCCGCCGAGCCGCCGACCACGCCCATGTGGAGCCAGCCGGCGCAGCCGCCGTCCTCCGGGTCGGGCTACCCCCCGCCGCCGTCCTCCGGTGCCGGCTACCCGCCGCCGCCGAGCTCAGGTGCCGGCTACCCGCCGCCGGGCGGTCAGCCGTCGGCGGAGCAGGGTGGCTACCCGCCGGCCGGGCCGTTCCCGCCGGCCGGACCGACGCCCGCTCCGGCGGCCGGTGGCCAGTGGGGCGCCCCGCCGCCCACCCCCGGCGGGTTCGGGGCGCCGCCGGTCGCCCCGCCGGCGAAGAAGGGCGGGGGAAAGATCGCCCTGATCATCGGCCTGGTGGTGGTGCTCCTGCTCTGCCCGTGCCTCGGGATCGCCGGCTGGGCGGCCTGGCAGTCCGGCGACGACGACGACCCGATCTCGGCCCCCGCGACGAGCGCTCCCGCCACGCCGAGCAGCGAGCCGACGGCCGAGCCCAGCGCGGCGCCGACCTCGGCCGAGCCGAGCCCGACCGAGGATGACGACGACGACTTCGCCAAGGGCGACTGCGTGGTCAACGACGGCACCGCCACCGACGCCGAGCTGCGGAAGGTGCCCTGCGGCCCGAACACGTACGAGGTGCTGCTGCGCATTCCCGGCACGACGGACGGCGACCGGTGCAAGACCCGGGCTCCGAAGGCGACGGCGAACTACGTGCACGACAACTCGCTGGACTTCCTCGACTACGTGCTCTGCCTGAAGAAGCGCTGATTACCAAAACTAGGGCTGTCTAGCATGGACGCTAGACAGCCCTAGTTTTGTCTCGACGCCGATCTCCCGATCCGGGCACCAGCGGCAGGGCCCGGCGCGGTGGCAGCCGTGCGCGGCCCGACACGCCGATTGCCCCATCTACGGATGTCTAGCCCCGCAGCTAGACGGCCCGATACTGTGCGATGCGTGGATCCGGTCCGCAACCCGTACGCCCCGGGCGCCGGTCAGCGTCCGCCCGAGTTGGCCGGGCGGGGGCGCGAGCTGGACGTCTTCGACGTCGTGCTGGAGCGCATCGCCCGGGGCCGGCCGGAACGCAGCCTGATGCTCACCGGCCTGCGCGGGGTCGGCAAGACGGTGCTGCTCAACACCCTCCGGTCCCAGGCCATCAACCACCTCTGGGGCAGCGGCAAGATCGAGGCCCGGCCCGACCAGTCGCTGCGCCGCCCCGTCGCCGCCGCCCTGCACATGGCGGTGCGTGAGCTGGCCCCGCGACACCGCGCGCCCGACCGGATCGACGCCTTCCTCGGCGTGCTCAAGGCGTTCGCCCAGCGCTCCGCGCCGGCCGGTCGCGGCGGGGCCGCCCCGAAGCTGCGCGACCGGTGGCAGCCCGGCATCGACGTGCCCGCCGCCAGCGGCCGCGCCGACTCCGGCGACATCGAGATCGACCTGGTCGAGCTGCTCACCGACGCCGCCGCCGTGGCCGCCGACGTCGGCACGGGCATCGCGATCTTCATCGACGAGATGCAGGACCTCGGCCCGGAGGACGTCTCCGCGCTCTGCGCCGCCTGCCACGAGCTGTCCCAGCTCGGCGCGCCGCTGATCGTGGTCGGCGCGGGGCTGCCGCACCTGCCGGCCGTGCTCAGCGCGGCCAAGTCGTACTCCGAGCGGCTCTTCCGCTACCAGCGCATCGACCGGCTCGACCGGATCGCCGCCGACCAGGCGCTCTGCGCGCCGGCCGAGCGCGAGGAGGTCGAGTACGAGCAGAAGGCGCTCGACCTGCTCTACGAGAAGTCCGGCGGCTACCCGTACTTCGTGCAGGCGTACGGGAAGGCGACCTGGGACCACGCGCCCCGCTCGCCGATCACCGCCGCCGACGTGCGGGTCGCCGCCCCGGAGGCCGAGGCCGAGCTGGCGGTCGGCTTCTTCGGCTCGCGCTTCGAGCGGGCCACCCCGGCCGAGCGCGAGTACATGCGGGCGATGGCCACGCTGTCCCTGGTGGAGGGGGAGGCCGACGGGGGCGGGCGGGACGACATGGACGCCGCCGTGCCGACGGCGGAGATCGCCCGCGCCCTCGGGCGCAAGCCGGCGAGCCTCTCCCCGGCCCGGGACGCGCTGATCAAGAAGGGCCTGATCTACTCGGGCGAGCGCGGCACGGTCGCCTTCACCGTCCCCCACTTCGGCCGCTACCTGCGAACCCAACCGTCCTGACCGGCCGCGACGGGTCGCCGCCGGCGCCGGGATCCGGCGGGCGGACGGCCCCGCGCGACGGCCCGGCCGGCGGACGGCCCGGCGCGACGGCCCGGCCGGCGGACGGCCGGTGCGGGCGTCAGACCTTCGACCAGGGCGGGGGGAAGAGGACCTCGCCCCGCGGCGGCGGCCCCTCGCCGCTGACGGTCGGCGGGAGCGCCAGCGCCTGCCAGGGGTCACCGAGACCGGACCAGGGGCTGGTCAGGCCCATCCGGTCGGCCCTGCCGAAACCGAACCGGTGGTAGTACGACGGGTCGCCGAGCACCACCACCAACCGCTCGCCCAGCTCGGTGGCCGCGTCCAGGGCCGCCTGGACCACCGCCGTGCCGAGCCCGATCCGTTGCCGGTGCGGCGCGACCGCCACCGGGCCGAGGGCCAGCGCGGGGGCGGTGGCGTCGTCGGACTTCACCCGGACCCGGGTCAGCAGGGCGTACCCGACGACCTCGCCGCCGTACTCGGCGACCATCGCCAGCTCCGGCAGCCAGGCGTCGCTGTCGCGCAACTCGTCGACGAGTCCCACCTCGGGCGGCGTGGCCACGTCGGGCCGGGCGAAAGCGGCGGCCAGCACCCGACGGACCGCGCCGGCGTCGGCCGGGTCCTCGGGTCGCAGCCGCAACGTCGTCACGCGGGGGACGTTACCCGTCGTAGCCGGTCCATCCGCGACGGTCGCTCGAATCGGCGTGGCGCGGCGTCCACGTCGACCGATCCGGATCGGCGGTTGCCGGGGTAGCCGCGCCGGTGACGGGGTATGACTGATCCATGAAACCCGTGCGCTCCCTCGCCCGCGCCATGTTGAGCGGCATCTTCGTGGTAAGCGGGTTCACCAACTTCAAGAACCCGGGGCGGCTGGTTCCCGCCGCCAAGCCGGTGACGGACCGGGTGACGCCGCTGCTGGAGAAGGCCGACCCGCGCATCCCCACCGACACCGAGACACTGATCCGGCTCAACGCGGCGGTGCAGGTCGGCGCCGGGCTGATGCTCGCCACCGGACGCTTCGCCCGGCCGGCCGCGCTGGTCCTCGCCGGCACGCTCGTCCCGGTGACCGTCGCCGGGCATCCCTTCTGGAACAACGACGACCCGATGGCGCGCCACAACAACCAGATCCACTTCCTGAAGAACCTCGGCCTCTTCGGCGGGCTGCTGCTCGCCGCGGCGGACACCGGCGGGAAGCCGGGTCTGCGGTGGCGGACCGGTCACCGGATCGGCCACTCCCGACGTTCCGTGCGGCGAGCCGTGCGTACCGCCCGCAGGGAGGCCCGAATCGCCGTACGATCGGCAGCGACGGCCCGACGACTCCCCGGCTGACCTGCGTCGATACCTCCCCTCCGCCGGTCCCACCCGCCAACGCCCACGAATCACCTGAACCACCCGGTAGGCGTTAACGGGGCGGAAATGTCAAAAACTTGTGTGGGATCGGACACGGTCGCATAACGCGGGAGGCATTAACGTGAGGCGCCGTTCTAGGCTCCGTGCAGGACCTGGACGGGTAGGACGACCTTGGTACGGGGGTGGCCACGCCATGCCGGCGACCGTCGGAAGACGGGTGGACCGCCTCGCCCCAGTCCGTCGCGTAACGCGTGGGATCGATCGTAGAACAGTCGTACGGACCGGCATCGTGGCCGCCGTCGCCTGTGCCGCATGGCTCGCCATCGGCGCTTTCGGGCGGCCGTACAACTTCTTCGACATGAAGATCTACCACGGCGCGGTGGTGTGGTGGGCGAGCGGTCACGAGCTCTACGAGTTCATCGCACCCGGCACCACCCTGGGTTTCACCTACCCGCCGTTCGGCGGTCTGGTCATGCTGCCCATGGCACACCTGCCGGTCGAGCTGGCCGGCATGGTCAACGCGCTCGCCAGCATCGCCGCCCTGGCGGTCGTGCTGGCCGGTCTGCTCCGCCCGATCGTCGACCGGCTCGGCTGGCCGCTCTGGTTCACCGTGGCGATCGCGACGCCGCTGGCGGTCGCCATCGAGCCGGCCCGGGAGACCCTCGGCTACGGCCAGGTGAACCTGCTCCTCTTCGCGCTGATCATGGCCGACCTGATCGGTCTGCGTTGGCGCTCCCGCCGAGGCCCCGACGTCGCCGAGTCCGACGGCCCGCTGCTGCGCTTCGTCTACAGCGGCGCGTGGGCCGGCCTCGGCATCGGCCTGGCCACCGCGGTCAAGCTGACCCCGGCCCTGTTCATCGCCTACCTGATGATCACGCGACAGTGGCGGGCGGCGGCCACCGCGGTGGGCACGGTGATCGCCGTGACCCTCGGCTCCTTCGCCGTCGTCGGCACCGAGTCCCGGGCCTACTTCGGCGGCGTGCTCTGGCAGACCGAGCGGGTCGGGGCCGCCGACATGACCCCCAACCAGTCGCTGGCCGGGCTGCTGGCCCGGCTCTACGACTCGATCGAGACGCCCGGCCTGCTCTGGCTGTCGTTCGCCGTGCTGATGCTGGCGCTCGGCCTGTCCCGGGCCGCCAACGCGCGCGCCGACGGCGACGAGCTGACCGCGTTCACCCTGGTCGGCCTCACCGCCAACGTGATCAGCCCGATCTCCTGGACGCACCACCTGGTCTGGGTCATCCCGGCGATCATCGTGCTGGCCGACGCAGCGGTACGCCGCCGCGACGCCAGCCGCGGGCTGGCGCAGCGGGCCGGTCAGGGCGCGTACGGCGGGCTGCCGGGCGTGAACGGGCTCCGCCCGCCGATCTGGTACCCGACGCTGACCGGGCTCCGGCACGGCGTGGCGGCGCTCGGGCTCTACCTGCTCTTCCTGATCTCACCGATCTGGCCGTACGAGCACCAGCTCCCCGAGGTGTCGCACTACCAGGACGGCCTCTTCGGCGCCCTGATGGAGAACTCGCTGGCGCTGGCCCTGATCGTGCTCGTCGCCGCGCTGCCGTGGCGTCCCGGCGCCGAGCCGGCCTTCTACGGTGACCGGACGGGCCGCCAGGCCGCGCTCGGCGTCCGTCGCTGAGGGGGTGGGCCGGCCCCGTCAGGGGCAGTTCACCCACTCCTCGGTGCCGTCGGCGAACACCTGCCGCTTCCAGATCGGCAGCCGCGCCTTGACCTCGTCGACCAGCCGCGCGCAGGCCGCGAACGCGGCGGCCCGGTGGGCCGTGCTGACCGCCGCGACCAGGGCCACGTCGCCGATGGCGAGCGGGCCGACCCGGTGCGACACGGCGACCGCGTACACGTCCGGGTCCGCGACGATCTCGGCCGCCACCTCGCGCAGCACCCGCTCGGCGCTCGGGTGGCCCTCGTACTCCAGGCTGGTCACCGCGCGGCCGTGGTCGTGGTCGCGGACCACCCCCTGGAACGACACCACCGCGCCGGCCCGGCGGTCCGCGACCGCCGCCTCGTGCGCGGCCAGGTCGAGCGGCCGGTCGGTGACCTCGCCGAACGTCGCGGGCCGGGGGTCCGCGAGTCGGCCTGACGCGTCGGCGGTCGGCGCGCTCACCACGCACGCTCCCCGGGCAGCAGCGGCAGCGGCACGACCGGCACCCGGTCACCGGGCTCGCCCGAGGTGCCGGGACGGATGACGGCGAACCCGTCCGCGCCGGCCAGCCCGCGCAGCATCGCCGAGCCGACGTGCCGGACCGGGTGGGCGGTGCCGGCGACCCGGTCCAGCCGGACCAGCGCCAGGTGCGTGTAGCTGCCCCGGCCGCGCACCGGCTCGGCGAGCGTGGCGTGCGGCAGCGCCGGCATCGGGCGGCCCGAGAGGCCGGCCAGCAGCGGGGCGACCAGCGAGACGAGGGCGACGACGGCGGACTGCGGGTTGCCGGGCAGCCCCGCGACGAACCGGACCCGCCCGTCGGCGCCGGCCAGCCGGGCCAGCAGCATCGGGAAGCCGGGGCGCACCGCGACCGTGTTGACCACGTAGTCGGCGCCGAGCGCCTCCAGCGTGGGGTGCAGGTGGTCGACGGGGCCGTGCATGGTGCCGCCGGTGGTGCAGACGAGGTCGGCGGTGGCCAGCGCCGCGCGCAGGGCCGCCACGTGCGCGGGGAGGGTGTCCGCCACCGGTCCCACCACGTCCGACGGCCGCACCACGCAGCCGTACCGGCGCAGCCAGGCCGGCACCGCCGGCCCGAGCGCGTCGCGGACCCGGCCGGCGGCGGGCGGGCCGGCGGTCAGCAGTTCGTCGCCGAAGACCAGCAGCGCGGCGCGCGGCTGCCGCCGCACCCGGAGGCTGTCGTGACCGCAGGAGGCGGCCAGGCCGATCAGCGCCGGGTCCACCGGGGTGCCGGCGGGGACCAGTTCCTCCCCGGCGTACGCCTCCTCGCCGGGCTCGCGCCACTCCGGCGCCGGCCGTGGGGTGCCGTCCACGAGGCCGTCGGGCGTACGACGGGACTCCTCGACCCGCAGCACGGCGGTGGCCCCCTCGGGCACCATCGCGCCGGTGGCGATCTCGACGGTCGTCCCGTCGTCGCTCAGCGGTGCCGGGGTGCTGCCCGCCAGCACCCGACCGACCTGACGCCACGGGCCGGCTCCGCGCACCGCCCAGCCGTCGACGCTGGAGGTGGGGAAGGCGGGCAGGTCCGTACGCGTGGCCAGCGGCTCGGCGAGGGTGTGACCGTCGATCTCGGCGAGCGGCCGGCTGACGGCGGGGAGCGCGGCGGCGAGGCCGACCGCGTACACGCGGGACCGGGCCTCGTCCCAGCCGGCCGGCGGGGGCGCGGCGACCGGATCGGCGGCCGGTGCGGTTTCCGTGCTCACCGGCCGAGCCTAGCGGGTGCGGCGCGAACGGGACCGTCAGTGGTCGCCGCCGCGGAGCTGGTCGACGGCGTGGACGAGGATCGGCCCGAGCACGGCCAGGCCGTCCCGGGCACCGCCGGTCGACCCCGGCAGGTTGACCACCAGCGTCCGGCCGGCCACGCCGGCGATGCCTCGGGAGAGCGCGGCGGCGGGCACCCTGTCCCGGCTGTGCGCCCGGATCGCCTCGGCGATGCCCGGGATCTCGTAGTCGAGCAGCGCGCGGGTCACGTCGGGGGTACGGTCGGAGGGGTTGATCCCGGTGCCGCCGCTGGTCAGCACGACGTCGATCCCGTCGGCCAGGGCGGCCCGCAGCGCCTCGCCCACCGGCTCGCCGTCCGGCACCACCACCGGCTCGTCCACCTCGCAGCCGAGCTCGCGCAGCCCGGCCACCAGCAGCGGGCCGCTGGTGTCGGCGTACATCCCCGCGGCGGCCCGGTTGGACGCCACCACCACCCGCGCCCGGATCACGGCCGGTCCTCCGGGCGGACCCACTCGCCGGTCTTGCCACCCTCCTTGCGCAGCACCCGGACGGCGTCGACGCTCGCCGCCGGGTCGACCGCCTTGACCATGTCGACCAGCGCCAGCCCGGCGACGGCCACCGCCGTCAGCGCCTCCATCTCCACCCCGGTCCGGTCCGCCGTCCGCGCGGTGGCGGTGATCTCGACGGTGTCGCGGGTCAGCGTCAGGTCGACCGTGACGCCGTGCAGGGCGATGGGGTGGCAGAGCGGGATCAGGTCCGGCGTCCGCTTCGCGCCCATGATGCCGGCGAGCCGGCCGACCGCCAGCGCGTCGCCCTTGGGCAGCCCGTCGCGGCGTAGCAGCTCGACCACCTCGGGCGTGGTGCGGAGCCGTCCGGCGGCGACGGCCAGGCGGCCGGTGACCGCCTTGGCGGAGACGTCGACCATGCGGGCCGCGCCCGCCTCGTCGACGTGGGTGAGCTGCGCGGGATCGGTCACGGCCGCGAGCCTATCCGTCGTACGGAGGTCCTGCCCGTACCGGAACCTCCCCGTTGTGCCGGACGCGCAGGACGCAATCGGGACCGGCGGCAGGAATTCGATGGACGCTGCTCAACGGCGACCCGCGCGCCCGCTCGTACGGCTGATCGATCCGGGTCGCGAGTTCAAGCGCCCGCCGGTGCGCCTCGGCAGCTTTCGCCATGTCATACGGAACGGGCGATGGTCAGGCCGAGATCGTTCAACGCGGCACATTCGGCGCGCCTTTCGCCCGAGTCAGCCGACAATACGAGCGCCAGTTCGTGCTGCCGCCGCTCGGATTGCCACACCCGCGGGGCCACCCGGGACACGAATTTCGCCAGTCCCCCGTGACCTATTCCGGACCGGTGGGCAATGCAATGATCACCCACAGTCGGTGGACACGGGCTCAGCACAGTGCGCGATTCGTCGCTCCTCAGCACACGGCGGTAACGCGGGCGTAACGCGTGGTCCACCGGGCCATTGACAGTTGCCGTCCAACCGAAGCGCGGATGACGCCGGCGGTCTCGCAGTTCCACACTGGCCACGGCGAAGTTCCTTCCCTGCTGCCATCATCAGGTACACGAAGCCCTCTTCCCGCAGCGACACAACACCTATGCGCTCCGCTCAGGAGCGATGGACAGACCGTGACAAGAAGCCCCAGGCTTGGCTAATGTTGCGCATACCGACATTTATTGCTGCTAACCATTCGCTATTTCTCCTACGCTCCTCCTCACTGAAGGCCGATTCCTCAGGGAGCGACCTCGGGTTCGGGGACGAAGCGAAAGGAGCGCGTCATGCGCGGCAGCGAGTGGCACTGACTTTTGGCGACACCGAGCGGTAGGCTCCCGTCGTCAGCAAGTAACTGTCGGCGACGACAGGAGCCTCATGGCCGGGATGGCGCCAGGAAACGCGAGCAGGACAGATCGGCAACTGCTGTCGCTCGTCGGCCTGGTGGTCGCGCTGGCGGTGGCACCCGCCGTCGTCGCCCTCGGCTCACTGGTCGACAGCCCACCCAACTCCGTCGGCGATGTGGCCACCATCGTTGCGCTCACCTTCATAACGGCCCTCGGGACGATCGTGAAGGCTCCGATGCGCATCAGGTCGACGACGCATTCCATCACGTGGGCCGAGACGGCGATCGTGATCGGGCTCGCCGTCGCACCGCCGGCATGGGTCGTGATCTCCACCGGCGCGGGCATCGGTGTCGCGTCGGTCATCATGGGCCTCCCGGCTATCAAGACCGCGTTCAGCGTCGGCAAGAACATCCTGGTCGCGGCCGGGGCTGGCGCGATCGCGCTGACCCTGCACTGGCGGTGGCCGCCGGCGGACGTGCCCGACCTCATCACGTCCCTCGGGGCGATCTACCTCGTCGCGGCACTGCTCGACGACCTCCTGGCGATTCCGGTGATCGCACTCGCGTCGGGCAACCGGGTGAGCCGTCAGTTCCTGAGCAACCTGGATCTGCGGCTGGCCGGCTTCGGCGTGCGTTTCGTCGTCGCGGTCTGCACGCTGCTCATCCTCAGAGCGGATCCTCGGCTGCTGCTCGCCGTTCCGCCCCTCGTCCTCAGTCTCCACCTCGCCTATTCGACCCGGGTGCGAGGGCGCGCCGAGCAGCAGGCGTGGCAGCGGCTGGCCCGCACCACCGACGCGCTCAACGTCGTCGACCTGGACGAGGTCCTCACCACCGCGGTCACCCAGGCCGCCGAGCTGTTCTCCGCCGACGAGGTGGAAATCGAACTGCGCGACGGCGGCCGGACCGTGCGCGGCGGATCGGGCGCCATCACGTACGACGGGCCGGCCGGCGAGCCCACCACCGTCGACGGCACCGTGGTCCCGGTCGCGCTGGAGGGGCACGACCGGACGGCCGACGTGGGCGTGCTGCGCCTGCGCTTCCGCGGGCCGGTGCAGCTCTCCGAGCGGGAGCAGTACACGCTGCGCACCTTCGCCTCGGCCCTGTGCACAGCGGTGCGCAACGCGCAGGCGTACGCCGAGCTGGCCCGGGTCGCCGACGAGCACGCGTACGCCGCCACGCACGACGCGCTGACCGGGCTGGCCAACCGCCGCCACCTGCTCGACCAGGGCACCGAGCACCTCAACACCCGGCACGCCGACGGGGTGACCGCGCTGGTGCTGATCGACCTCAACCACTTCAAGGAGGTCAACGACACCCTCGGGCACGCCGCCGGGGACCAGGTCCTGGTGCAGGTCGCCGAGCGGCTGGGCGGCGCCGCCCAGGAGGGTGACCTGGTGGCCCGGCTGGGCGGCGACGAGTTCGCCGTACTCCTGCGGGGTCTGCCGGCCCCGGCGGTGGCCGCGCACCGCGCGGAGACCCTGCTCGCCGCGCTGCACGAGCCCTTCGACCTGGACGGCATGCGGATCAGCGTCGAGGCGAGCGGCGGGATCGCCGCCGCGCCGGCCACCGGGGGGATGGCGGAGCTGCTGCGCCGCGCGGACGTGGCGATGTACCAGGCGAAGCGGGCCGGGCAGCGCACCTCGACGTACGCCCCGACCCGGGACACCGCCGACCTGGGCCGGCTGACCCTCGGCGGGGAACTGCCGCGCGCCGTCGCCGACCACGAGTTCACCGTCAACTTCCAGCCCATCGTCGACCTGGGCTCCGGCCTGGTCACCGGCGCGGAGGCCCTGGCCCGCTGGCGCCACCCCACCCACGGGGTGATCGACCCGCTGCGCTTCCTGGAGGCGGTGGAACGCTCCGGGCTGCTCCCGGCCTTCGCCGAGGCGATCCTCGACCAGGCGCTGATCGCGGCGAGCGCCTGGCGGGACGCCGGCTTCGACGTGCCGGTGGCCGTGAACGTGTCGCCGCGCAGCCTGCTCGACGCCCGCTTCCCGGGCTCGGTGCTGGCCCGGCTGCGGGCCCACGACCTGCCCCCCGACCGGCTGGTGCTGGAGCTGACCGAGACGCTGACGCTCAGCCAGCTCGACGTGGTCGACCGGGTGCTCAGCCGGCTGCGGGACGAGGGGGTCCGGCTGGCGCTGGACGACTTCGGCACCGGATACTCCTCGCTGTCCCTGCTCTCCCGGATCCCGGTGCACGAGCTGAAGATCGACCGCAGCTTCGTCACCGCCATGGAGGGCTCCGCCGAGGCCGCCGCCGTCATCCGCTCCACTCTCGACCTGGGCCGCAGCCTCGGCCTCGACGTGGTGGCCGAAGGGGTGGAGAGCGAGCCGCAGCGCCGGGCGCTCTGGGAGCTGGGCTGCACCGCCGGCCAGGGCCACCTCTTCGCCCGGCCGATGCCGGCGGGCATGCTCCTCGCGGCGTTCCGGCGCGGCTCCGGGGGCAGCCCCGGCGCCCTCGCGCCGCCCCTGCACGACACCGGCGCGGTGATCCGGCTCGCCCCGGGCCGCCGGCAGGGTGGGCGCGGCCGCACCGACCGCCACCTGCCCGCCTGACCACCCGCCGGGCCGACCGCGACCGGCCGACCGTGCCGCGCCCGGCCCGGTCGCGGTCGCGGTCGGCGAGGGTGACCCAGCCGACGGCGGCGGGCCGACGCGACCGTCCGCCGGCCCGGACTCGACGCGTGGCGGCGCGGCGGACCGGGTCTGCCAGACTGGCCCGCGTGACCGCCGCCCCGACCACCCGCCGCGGCTGGCGGGCCCTCGACCCCGCCGCCGGCGGCCTCGCCCTCGACCTCGGCCTGTACGCCGTGTCGGCGGCGTTCGCCGCGATCACCGCCGCCACGTCCACCCTGGTCCCGCACCGGGCCTGGGGCGGCATCGCCGCCGTCGGATACCTCCTCGCCGCCCTCGTGGCGGCCGGCCAACTCCTGCTGCGCCGGCGCGACCCCGGATCGTCGCTGACCGGCCTGCGGGCCCGCTGGGCGGTCACCGGATTCGCCTGGTCCGCCACCGCCCTGCTGCCGCTGGCCTGGCAGAGCGTCGAGCGGGCGGGTGGGCGCAGCGACCGGGCGCAGGAGGAGGTGCTGGTCGTCGAGGAGTCCGGCAGGCGGTTGGTCGACACCGGCACGCCGTACCTGGGGCACGACGCGATCGCCGCCCTGCCGCCCGGCGAGCAGTTGCTCGGCTACACCCCGTACCAGCCGGGGATGGCTCTGTTCGGGCTGCCTCGGGCAGCCGTCGACGCCTGGTGGACCGACGCCCGCGTCTGGTTCGCGGTCGGCACCGCGCTGGCGCTGGCCCTGGCGGTCCGCAGCCTCACCCGGGTCGGCCGGCCGGCGAGCGACCGCGCCGGGTCCGCCGTGCTCCGGGGCGTACAGGCCGCCACCGTGCTGCCGGTCTGCGCGCTCACCCTGGCCACCGGCGGCGACGACCTGCCCGTCCTCGCGCTCTGCCTGCTCGCGCTGGCCCTCGCCGCCGCCGGGCGACCGGGCCGGGTCGGGATCGCCGTCGGCCTGGCCGGGGCGCTGAAGCTCTTCGCGTGGCCCGTCGCCCTCGTGCTGATCGTCTGGGGGATGACCCGGCGGGCTGGCCTGCGGGTCGCGGCGGGAGCGCTCGGCCTGCCCGCCGCCGCGCTGCTCCCCGCCCTGCTCGTCGACCGCGACGCGCTGGTCGAGAACGTGCTCCGCTTCCCGCTCGGCCACGGCCTCGTGACGAGCCCGGCGCAGTCGCCGTTCCCCGGCCACCTGATCGCCACCGCGCTGCCCGCCGGCCGCGCGGTCGCCGCCGCCCTGCTGCTGACGGCCGGGTTGGCGATCGCCGTCCGGCTCGCCCGCCGCCCGCCCCGCACCGCCGTCGCCGCCGCGCTGGTCTGCGGGTACGGGCTGCTCGCCGCGATCCTGCTGATGCCCTCGACCCGCTTCGGCTACCTGCTCTACCCGATCGCCCTCCTGGTCTGGGCCGCCGCGCTACGGCCCGGGTTCGCCGAACTGGCGGGCGAAGGGCAGCGACACGGCGTAGACCTGAGGCATGACCACCACCTACCGCGACCGTGAAGAGGCGGGCCGAATGCTCGCCGACCGGCTCACCGCCCTGATCGGCGAACCGGACGTCATCGTGCTCGGGCTGGTGCGCGGCGGCGTTCCGGTGGCCCGGGTGGTCGCCGAACGCCTCGGCGCGCCCCTGGACGTGCTGGTCGTCCGGAAACTCGGCATGCCGTGGGCGCCCGAGGTGGCGTTCGGCGCACTCGGCCCCGGCGGCGTGCAGGTGCTCAACGACGTCGTGGCCAGCCGACTCAGCCAGGGCGACATCGACGAGGTCAACCGCCGCGAGCAGGCCGAGCTGGAACGGCGGGAGCGGCTCTACCGCGCCGGACGCCCGCCGCTGGACCTGACCGGGCGCACCGCCGTGATCGTCGACGACGGCCTGGCCACCGGGGCCACCGCCCGCGCCGCCGTCCAGGTCGCTCGCCACCTCGGCGCACGCCGGGTGGTGGTCGCCGTCCCGGTCGGCTCGCAGGAGGCGTACGAGATGCTGGCCGCCGAGGCCGACCAGGTCATCTGCGCGCAGCACCCGCCCGAGTTCATGGCGGTGAGCGCCTACTACGAGGACTTCCACGAGGTCGCCGACTCAGAAGTCACCGAAGCGCTGACAGCGACCGCGTGACCTGACCGGGTACGGTCGGGTGATGAGCCTGACCTGTCCCAAGTGTCACGGAGAAATGCGCCAGTACGAGCGCAGCGGCGTCGTCATCGACCAGTGCGGCGAGTGCCGGGGAATCTTCCTCGACCGCGGCGAGCTGGAGAAGCTGTTCGAGGCGGAGGCCAACTGGAACCGCCAGCAGGGCGGCGCCCCGGCGCAGCCCACCCACCAGCAGGGCGGCTACCCCGGCCAGCCGGGCCACCAGCAGGGCGGCTACGCGCCTCCGCCGCCCCCGCCGCCGGCC